>CAUZOB010000089.1:0-19006 GCA_963581185.1 Planctomycetota bacterium
GCAGCAGGCTACCCAGCGACAGCTGCTGGCGGATCAAGACAAGAACCAGCAGACAGAGCAGGGCAGCTGGTGCCAGTGAACATGCCCGTTCGGCAGCTGACATCTGCGCAGGCTCGTCCGCGTCACCCTCTCTACTGGGGAAGTGGATGGCGAGCACGGAGAGCAGCGTGGCAGCCAGCGTGTAGAGTCCCACGATCTTGACCAGCATCGAGAGCCCACAGCAGAATCCGGCCAGCAGCAGCCACCGGACTCGCCGTTGCTCGTGGTATCGCAGCAGTAGCTCGATCACCAGGCTGCCGAGCAGCACGTTGTACCAGCTTGGTAGAGCCGCAAAGTAGTTGGGCAGCGACCAGGCCAGGCAGACCAGGCTAGCCAGCATTGCTGACCAGGGGGGCACAAACCGGCAGGCGATCAGGTACCAGCAGGCCACGCACAGCAGGCTGGCACCCAGCAGCAGCCAGCGCATGCTGGAGAGTCGAATTCCCAGCAGCTGCATGGCAGCAGCGTGCATGTAGGTCAGTCCGCCGGTGTACATATCGTCAAAATCACGGTGCGGCATTTCACCCTGCAGCACTCGCTGAGCGGTTTGCCCGAGCATCCCTTCATCGTGTGGAATCCAGCCCTCACAAAAGTGCGGCCAGAGGTAAACCAGCGTCAGTCCCAGGGCGATCACGAGGGGCAGCCAGCGTGCCTGCCCGACAGTTGCGCGGGGCTTGATTTCGGCCAGGTCGGAGCTCGACATCAGGACTGCTCCTCCGCGCCGGAGTCAGACGAGCGGGTGGCGTGCAGCAGCAGGGAGCTACCCCATGGCACGCGTAACCAGCCCCAGAGCTGGTTTTCGCATTGACTCATCAGCCGCAGGAAGTGATTGATCGGAGCGAGTGGAATACGAGCTGGCTGCCCCGGCGAGCTGACGATAGCTTCTTTGGCGCGGACCAGCAGCTTGGCAGGAAAGAGCCAGTGAAAGAAATACCGTGAGAGGTCGACATCGAACCCGGATTCCTGCACCAGCGTGACCAGTTCGCCGCGGCGGTAGCGGGTAAAGTGCTGATTCATGTCGTCGTGCTTGGTCCACAGCAGCTTGAAGGCGGGTACGGTCACGATCAGTCGTCCACCTGGTGCCAGCAGCGAGCGGGCGCGGGCCAGCGTCTGCCGGGGATCTTCGATATGCTCCAGCACATCGAGCATCAGGATCCAGTTCAGCGGTGCGGATGGTTGGTAATGATCATCCAACTGGCCGATATGAATGCGGCTGGCGTGCTCGGCGTCGGGATCGATGAGTTGCTGATCGGGTTCGACGCCCTGGACATCGCCAAAGGCAGCCAGCCGGTTAAAAAAGAGGCCATCACCGCAGCCGACGTCGAGGATCTGGCGACTGCCGGGCAGATTTTCCCGCTCGGCGATAGCCTGCAGGTCTGCCAGGATCACTCGCTCTCGGCTGCGCCACCACCAGTGTCGCTGGTAGAGTTCCCGGTATTGTCGTGCGTATTGACGGTCCACTCGAGCGGCTCTTTCACGACCTTGTCGATCACGTACAGCGGTCGTCCTTTGACTTCCTCGTAGATCCTGCCGATGTACTCTCCGATGACTCCCAGAAAGACTAGTTGAACACCGGCAAAGAAGGCAATGGAGACAATGGTTGCAGTGAATCCTGGTGGCGGTTGATCGACTGGCAGGAAATAGAGTTTGGCGTAGACCGAGTAACCGGCCATGGCGAGGGCGAAGAGGATCGAGAGTGCTCCCAGCCAGGTTGCCAGCCGCAGTGGCAGCAGCGAAAACGAGAAGATGCCATCGAAGGCCAGTTTGAAGAGTCGTCGCAGACTGTACTTGCTGCGTCCCGACGTGCGTTGCTCGCGCTGGACTGGAATGCCGACCTGGGTAAAACCGAACCAGCTGCGTAGGCCACGCAGATAGCGGCCGCGTTCGGGAGCTTCGTTGATGAGGTCCACCACCCGGCGGGAGAGCAGCGAAAAGTCACCGCTATCGCGAGGCAAGGGAGTTGGTGAGATTCGTTGAATCAGCCAGTAGAAGATCGCGTAGCAGGCCCTCAGCAGCAGACCCTCCTGGCGATTGATCCGCACGGCGTAGACGACATCGAATCCCTGACGGTACTTTTCCAGCATCAGGGAGATCTGTTCGGGTGGATCCTGCAGGTCGCCGTCCATCAGGACGACGACATCGCCGGTCACGTGCTGGAGGGCTGCACAGTAGGCAGCTTGCTGGCCAAAATTCCGTGACAGCGAGATTGCCGTGATGCGGGGGTCGTCCGCGGCCGCGGCTGTCAGCATGGCAAAGGTAGCATCGCGACTGCCATCATCGACACAGACCAGTTCATGCGGGCCGCCCGGCAGCTGGTCCAGCACGCTGACGGTCCGCTGCAGTAACTCATCCACAACCGCTTCTTCGTCATAGAGCGGGATGGCAATTGAAATTCGTGGTGCGTCAGCCATCTTTTCGTCGCCCTTTGAAGTACACCATCTGCCAGAGTCCCAGCCCCAGGCATTCCAGCTGGTACGGCTGCCAGGTCACCTCCTGGAAGTGATCGAGGAACAGCGTCCGCCAGTGGCTCAGCGGGCGCGGATAATCGCCACGGTCGTGATTGGCCAGCCAGCGTCCGATTGAGCGTCCGGGTGGAAGTACCAGTTCCATCACATGTATGTGTCCCTTGTTACTTAGCAGCGAGTGCATCCGCGATAATATGCGGGACGTGTTGGCATCATCTATATGATGCAGGAAGCTGTTGATCAGGATCAAGTCAAAGCTGGACTCGTCGCTGGGCTGGTAAGTTTGCACATCTGCGACCTCGAAGCGACCGTGATAGCGCTGTCGAGCAGATTCAATGTAGCTTTCGTTCAGATCGAGTCCCAGGTAACTGGCGTGCCGAAAGAGCTGGCTGTTGGTACCGGGTCCGCAGCCAACATCAAGTACGCGCTCGACGCTGCGTAGATCCGTATGCTCAAAGAGCGGACGCAACTTGGCCCTGACAAAGGGAAGTTGCCAGAGCCGGTAGAGGGCCGGCGAGTCGAGGATATCAGCAAGTTGCGGCATCGGACCTCTAACGAGACTGGCCCCTAGTCATCCTTGATGTCCACGGTGAGGGAACCAAGCAGCTTGGTGACTGCTTCTTCCTTGCGGTCAATCCAGAGGATATTGTCGAGAATGATAGCCCGAGATTCGCCGCTCGGTTGGAGGATCAGTCGTCCTGAGCGGAGCAGCAGGTACTCGAAGACATCATTCATTTCCTTGTCGATTCGCACGTGGGGCGCGGAAAATCGTTTCAGGTTGCCCCACAGGCCATGATGATGCAGCAGCTCATTGGAGCGAATTTCCCAGTAGTCGAAGCGGACGGCGATCTTGATGGCCAGCAGAAAGCAGGCAGCGATAACAACGATCATCCAGTAAAAGGTGGCATTGGCGACCGGTTGCAGGGAGCTGATTCCGTCGCTGACGGCTCCCAACAGTTCCGGTTTCCAGCGGCTCAACAGCACCGCTGAGAGGACAATCGAGACCAGCGAGATGATCAGGGTTAACGAGCTGGAGCGGGGAAAGTCAAACGCCAGTACCAGTGTGTTGACGGCACAGACCCAGATAAAGATCAGCGTCAGCGTGGCGGCGGTCGACTGTTCTAATCCCAGCTCGGTACTGGCAGCAGCGCTGGTCGGGGCATCCGCAGCAGCAGTTGCTCGCGGCTCACCGACCATCGTCAGCCAGATCGCCACCACCAGCGCCAGCAGGACGGTGGGGTACATGAAGATGATCTTGGGGTAGGGAACCAGCCGTACACTCTCGAGAGGCTTCGTGCTGGACGTCGATGGGGCGACCTGGTCGCTCGACTCATCATGACCCATGGCTCGTTACCTCCACCGTTGGCACCCTGGCCCACTTTCAGGGCGGCTAGTGGGGAGCCTACCACGTTAATCCGGGGATTGCCATTCAGCCGGACAGTCAGCGATCTGTGAATATTGACGTTCTGGCTCGTAGCAGATTGAAACTGGCACGTTATTGGGATATCACATGGGTGCCGAGCATGGATGTTGGTCAACGTAGCGGAGCCTTTGTGCTGCCGACATTGACCTTGGAACCAGCTTAGATTTACTGACTTTGAATATCAGGAATGGAGCACCGATGGCGGACGAAAACCAGGTTGATCAGGCAAGTGAAGAGACGGTGAGTGAAGACATCGTATTGGTTAAGGAGCTTAACGAGGCCTACGAGCACATGACCGAACAGCTCGGCCGTGTAATCGTCGGCCAGTCCAAGGTGATCGAGCAGGTCTTGATCTCACTCTTCTGTCGCGGACATGTGTTGTTGGTGGGCGTGCCCGGTCTGGCCAAGACGCTGCTGATCAGCACAGTTGCCGAAGCACTTGATTTGAGTTTCAAGCGGATTCAATTCACCCCTGACCTGATGCCGTCGGACATCACCGGCACGGACGTCCTGGAAGAGGACCGCACAACTGGCAAGCGCAACTTCCGCTTTGTCCAGGGCCCGCTTTTCTCCAACATGGTGCTGGCGGACGAGATCAACCGTACACCTCCGAAGACGCAGGCGGCATTGCTTGAGGCGATGCAGGAGCGGCATGTCACGATCGGCGAAGAGACTTATATCCTCCCCGCGCCGTTCTTCGTGATGGCCACGCAGAACCCAATCGAGCAGGAAGGGACCTATCCTCTGCCTGAGGCCCAGCTCGATCGATTCATGTTTAACGTGACGGTGGAGTATCCAACCGCGGAAGAGGAGTCGCAGATCATCAAGCAGGTGACTGGCACTTACGAGGCGCAGGTCGAATCGATACTGAATGCCGAGGACGTGCAGCGTTTGCAGAACATCGTTCGTCGCGTCCCTGTCGCTGATCACGTCGTCGATTATGCTCGCGATCTGGCTCGCATCTCCCGGCCCAATGAAGAGAACGCTCCTCAGTTTGTCCAGGAGATGGTGGCCTGGGGGGCAGGGCCTCGAGCAGGGATCTACCTGGTCCTGGCGGCCAAGGCGCGGGCCATCTTGTACGGCCGATACCACGCCACCACCGAGGATGTCACCAAAGTGGCCCTGCCTGTGCTCAGGCATCGCGTGTTTACCACTTTCAATGCCGAGGCGGCAGGCGTCTCGTCGGATGACGTGGTGCGGATGATGATTGAGCAGGTACAGCCCAAGGATGCGGTGTCGGTCTAGCAAGGAGCCATGGCATTCCAGCTGGCTTGTCTTCCGGGGCGAGAGTCTGGTCTGCCAGGAGATAATATGGCAAGCGGAAATGGAAACGGTGACCTCAGCTACCTGCGGCTGCTGCAGCAGGATGCACTGAACCGCATCTCCCGGCTGGAGTTGCTGGCGCGTGGCATCGTCGAGGGATTCGTGAGCGGCCGCCACCAGAGTCCCTACAAGGGTGCCTCGGTGGAATTTGCCGAGCATCGCCAGTATGTGCCTGGCGATGATCTCCGTGACCTGGACTGGCGTGTCTATGCCAAAACGGACCGCTACTATATCAAGCAGTACAAGGAAGAGACCAACCTGCGGGCGACCCTCTTGCTGGACGGATCCGGGTCGATGAACTATCGGGGTGAGCGGGCCTCGCCTGTCGACGATCAGCTGCCCTCCAAGCTCGACTATGCTCGCTACCTGGCTGCCACGCTGACCTACCTGCTGGTCAATCAGCAGGATGCCGTCGGCCTGGTCACGCACGATACCGCCGTGCGTGAATACGTGCCGCCCCGATCGAATGCTCGCCATATGCGGATGTTACTCGAACAGATTGACGCTCTCGAGCCGGGCGGCGATACATCGCTGGCAGCGGTCTACCACGATATTGCCGAACGGATTCCGCGTCGTGGCTTGGTGGTCATCATCAGTGACCTGTTCGACGAGGTGGAGCCATTACTGGAGGCACTCCACCATTTCCGCTATCGCAAACACGAGGTAGTGGTGCTGCACGTGATGGCAGAGGAAGAACTGACTTTTCCGTTTGATAGCTGGAGTAACTTTATTGACCTGGAAGAGTCGGGCATCCACGAGGAGCTGGATCCGCTGACGATTCGTGCCGAATACCTGCATCAGGTCAGCACGTTTGTGAATCGAGTTGAAATCGGCTGCGGCGAGATGGAAGTCGACTACGTGCCAATGAACACGCGAGTCCCCTTCGAGATCGCACTTTCCGGCTTCCTGGCGACTCGCCGGGGGTCGCAACGTTGAGAGCAATAGCACACGGTGACGAGAGTTTATCATCCGCGGCAGCTGAGTTGGCCATGGGCACGCGAACAATGAGATACGTCCGATGACCTTCCTCAATACTTTCATCCTGGCTGGGCTGGTGGCGGTCAGCTTCCCGATCATCATCCACTTGTTCAACCGGCGTAAGGCGAAGGTGGTCGAGTGGGGTGCGATGAAGTTCCTGCTGGATTCCCTGGTGCATCGTAAGCGACGCGTGCTGCTCGAAGAGGCAGTCCTGATGGCCTTGCGATGCCTGCTGCTGGCGGCCCTGGTGCTGGCAGTTGCCCGTCCATTTTCACCAGTTCAACCAGGAGTCTCCTGGCTACTACTGCTGCCGCTGATCCTGCTGGCGGCCATGCTGCTGGCGGTCACAACGATCCTGGCTCGCAGCCGCCGCTGGCGCTGGTTTGTTTACACGGCTGCCGCCTTTGCGATTGCCGCCGTGGTGATGGTGACCCAGGCAGAACGGGTGCTGCAGACTGACAAGTGGTCAGGTGGAGCCGAACAGGATGTAGCGATCATCATCGACGGCTCAGACTCGATGCGACTGGAGGTGGAGGGTCGATCCAATTTCGATCGGGCAATCGACCAGCTGCGGTTACTGCTGGGTCGACTCGGGAACGAGGATCACGTCTCCATTATCGTTGCCGGCAGTACACCCCACGTGATAACTCCCCAGCCAGTCAGTCCGAGTGGAACTATCCTCAGCCAGCTTGATGAACTGCAGCCAGTTGGTGGCACAATGCAGGTCGTCGATGCTATCGTGGCCGCTACCAATTCACTCTCCCGGGGGGACCATGCGGCCAAGAAGCTTGTGCTCATCAGCGATCGCCACAAGCATGGCTGGGAAGCAGCCGATGCGACCCGCTGGCAGTTCGTCGCCAGCCTGCTCGATAAGCTCCCCACCACGCCGCGAGTCGTGACCCGCTTCCTCGATGTACCCCGCCAGCTCAATAATGTGGCACTCGTCAACACGCAACTGTCTCGTAACGTGGTCGGGACCGATCGCCCGGTCAGTATCCGTGTGACCGTGGAGAATACCGGTTCACAGGAGGTCGAACCGGAAGGTATCGAGTACCGCATTGTCGGGGGCCTGACGACGACGATCCCGGTGGGTCCGATTCAGCCCGGTGAATCTCGCGAGGTGGAACTCAAGCACCGCTTTGAGAAGCCTGGCACGTATGCAATTACGTCGCGACTGATCATCAGCGACGACCTGGAGGTCGATAACCAGACCAACCATGTTGTGCAGGTGATTGAGTCCTTGCCGGTGCTGATTGTGGATGGCGGTGACAGTCAGCTGGGTGGACTCTCGCCCACCGCCTTTCTTGAACTTGCACTCGCGCCGCCCGCCGATCCGGAACAACCCGATGAGGACTATGAAGGTGAACCGGGAGAGGCGGCCATTGCCGCTGCAGAAATCCCCACGCTGGTCCGCTGCGATGTGATCTCGGCGCCCGACCTGTCTGACCTCGTCCGCCTGGACGACTACCAGGTTGTGATCCTCGCCGATGTCGGTCGGCTGGGTAAACCAGCTGCCGACAGACTGGCACGATTCGTGACCGACGGCGGTGGTCTCTGGGTCTTGCCCGGTGGACGGGCCGAGGTGGATTTCTACAACCAATGGGAGTTGCCGGATGGCCGACCGCTGCTGCCAGCTCGACTTGGCCAGCGAATGATCCTGGCGGATGGGCAGGATGTGGGGATTTCCACGGAGAACGTTAAGCATGTGGCAATGCAGAAGGTTGTCGAAACTGGCAACTCGGACCTCACAGCAGCCTCCATTGCCGCCTACTGGCAACTCGAACCGAACCCCGCCGATGTGCAAACATCACTCGGCATGTTGCTGAATAATGGCGCGCCGCTGCTGGCTGAACGAACGGCCGGGCGTGGTCGCGTTTTACTCAGCAGCGTCTGGATCGGCATTGAGGATAGTAATCTGACGACGCTGTTTTCCTTCCTGCCGATGGTCCATGAACTGACTTACCACCTCGCCTCGCCAGATCTTGCGCCGCTCAACTACCAGCAGCAGAAAGTGGTCAGTTTTGACCTCAGCAGGGCCAGCAAGCAGCAGCCGGCAGTAGATCCGCCGGAAACAGACCCGCCGGAAACAGACCCGGCATCCCGACTGGTTGCGGATGTGACGGCACCCGATGGTTCGCTCCAGCAGGGAACAGTTGAACGCAAAGGCAATCGCCTGGTCGTGAACCTCATCGATATGGACCAGGCCGGAATCTACCAGCTTGCCTTTCCCCAGCAGTTGGCCGCGGACATCAAGGCCTTGCGGCCCGTGCTGGCTGCTTCCGATGGCAGCTATCCCGTTCCCCTCGCTGTCGTGCGGGATTCTCGCGAGAGTCGCTTGGAACTCTTGACTGAATCGGATGAAACGGCCGTTGCTCGCCATGTCGATTACTTCGCTGCCGCTGACGATGAGCAAATGATCGCAGCTGTTATCGATGAGATTCCCGGCCATGAACTCTGGAAGTACCTGGCAGCGGCAGCTGTCCTGATCCTGCTTGCCGAGTGCTTTGTGACTCGCTGGATTGCTGTGCAACGCAAGTCTGGCGCCGAGGAGACAGTCAGTTTTGTTTCGGACGGAGAGAAGCTCAGCAGTTTCCGTGACCGCGCCCAGCAAATGCTCGAGACAGTTCGTACCCCCGCAGGAGACTAGCACAGGCGATGCCGAACGAGACGATCAGAACCGACGTGCTTTCTGTTGGCTGGCCGACTGCCACAATCCTGGTTGTCGCCCTGCTGTTGTTGGCTTGCTGGTGGCTGGCCTGCCGCCATCGCCAGCTGCTCGGTCGCACGCGACCAGCACGGATCATCAGCCTGCTTGTGCAGCTGCTTGTCGGCTCCTTTGCCAGCTGGTTTGTCTTCAACCTTGCCGCTCGATTTGTGGTCTTCCAGTCAGGTATATCGTTCTGGCTGATGGCGCTGTTGCTGACTGTCGGAGTTCAGCTGGTGCTGAGTTTGTATCGACTCGAAGCGGGTATCGTGCCTGCTGGGCTTGGACGCCTGCTGGTCGGCTTGCGAATTGCCCTGATCGTGCTGGTCATGATCATGCTAATGCAACCGGTCTTCAGCTGGTCGGAGGACAAGACGCATGAAAAGTTTATCGCTGTGCTGTTGGATGACTCCGCTTCGATGTACCTGGCTGACAAGCAACTGACTGACAGCGAGAAACTTCAACTGGTCATGGCCTTTGCGCCGGACCAGATTGATCGCCCCTATGACTTTTCGATTCTGTCGAATGAGTTGCGGCGAGTTTCGGACGAGTTGGCCAATGAGGCCGGAGCGATGGCGGAACTGTTTACTGAACCATCGGACGATCAGCAGCAGCGTTGGACGGTTGCCACAGAGCAGCTGGGGCGCACGATTCAAACGCACCGCCAGGCACTAACCCGGCAAATCCAGAATATCGATCAACTGGTCGATAGTGGCATGACGCTCTCCAGCGAGGGCAGCGTGTTCGCCAGGAGACTGCTCGAGCAACTGCGGGGCGAGGTGGTAGCACGGCTGGTCGACCTGGAAACCTCGCTGCAGGAATCTGCCAGTAATCCGCGAAGTCAATTGCAGTCGGTTACCAACTTGCTCAAAGGAGCCTCTGACCAGCTGCGGGGCTCAATCGTCCTCTCAGGCCTGCTGGTCGACCAGGCGGATCGAAGCTACATGGCCTCGCTGCCAGCTGACAAGCTCAAGGAAATTGATGAGCTGGCCAAACAGACTCGCGCCCAGCTCGCGAGAGGGCTGCTGGCCGGCGATGGAGATGCTCGAGTTGGCGTGATCAAGCAGATTGCTGACCAGTACACGCCTCGCCTCTACGTCTTCCATTCCACCACCAGCACGGCCGAGTTAGACGACCTGCCGGCGGTGGATGACGAGGATGGAGCAGCCGAGCAGCGTGCCACGCAGGATCCTGATCGGCTCGTAACCGACATGGTGACTGCTCTCGATCAGGCCCGTACAGATATTCCCGCTGCCCAACTTGCAGGTGTCCTGCTCGTCAGCGATGGCCGCCATAATGCCGCCGGCGACATGGACGAGTCGATTCGCAAACTGGGGGCGGTTGGTGTGCCGGTCTCGGCGCTGGTGCTGGGCAGCGCCCGCCCGCCAATCGACGCGGCCGTTATCGATCTGCAGACCCCCCCCACCGTGCTCGTCGATGACCAGCTGACAATCGATGCGCGGGTCAAGCTGACAGGCATGAGCGGACGCACTGTACGAGTTCGACTGATGCGAGATGGTGAGCCGGTCGACGAGGAACTCTTGAGTGTCGTCCAGGATGAACTTGTCCAGACTGTCAAGTTGCAGGATGTGCCGAATGTCGAGGGAGTGCGCGTTTACGAAGTCAAGATCGAGCCGATCCAGGGAGATAGCCAGGAGAGCGAGGCGTTTCAATCCAATAATCAGCGCGAAACTCGCGTCGCCGTGACGGATGATCGTACCCAGGTCTTGATCATCGAGGGCCGGCCGCGCTGGGAGTACCGCTACCTGCGTACCCTGCTGGCCAGCCGGGATACCTCAGTCCAGCTGCAGACTGTCCTGCTGCAGCCGGATCATGTGGCGGATCTGACCGATATTCCCCAGGTCCATGCTGCGGTCGCCAGGGCCGATGATGAAATCGAGGCGACATTGCTGCCGGAGAACGAGGCAGAGTGGTTCAAGTTTGATGTCGTTGTGCTGGGCGATGTTGCGCCCGCCATGCTAGGGACCGATACGCTGGATATTCTCGATCGCTTTGTCAACCGACGCGGCGGCGCACTGGTCGTGGTGGCTGGCCGAAATTATATGCCCCACGCCTACGTCTCCACCTCGCTTGTCGAACTGCTGCCCCATACCTTTCTGCCGATTGCTGGAGCAACGCCGGTTGACCCCGACGCTGCCTTCCAACTGGCGCTGACGCGTGTCGGCTATCGCCATTCGATCACCCGGCAGGGTGAGACGTATGATGAGAATCGCCAGTTTTGGGAGACGATTCCGCCGCTTTACTGGCGGCACCAGGTGATTGAGTCCAAGCCCGGTGCTGTGGTGCTTGCATATGCACTTAGCGATTCCGATAAGCAACTGCTGGCAGCGGTAGAGAATGAAACCGCTGACCAGACCGAGCAGCGACTGGTGCTGCAACAACAACATGAAAGAAAGCACCCCTTGTTGACCATTCAGCAGCTCGGCGCCGGTCGCGTAATGATGCTCAATACCGACCGAACATGGCGACTTCGATATCGTACCGGAGATCGATTCCACCACCGACTGTGGGGACAGGTGCTGCGCTGGGCCGAATCGCAGAAGCTGCAGGCTGGCACCAGTTTTGTACGCATCGGGACAGACAAGACCGTCTACCAGCAGGATGAAGCACTCACTATCAGTGTCCGCCTGACCGACTCTTACCTGGCACCACTGGTCGATCCCGATGCCACGGTGAAAATCTTCCAGGATGAAAAACTGGTGCTCAGTGAACCGCTGAGCGCAGTTGCCGATAGCGATGGAATGTACTCGGCCACGCTCAGCAAACTGCCCGGGCATGGCGAGTACCGTGTCGTGCTGGAGAGCCCCGAAGCGACTCGCGTGCTGGCCGGTGAAGGTGTTGATACGATCGAAACCTGGGTCAGCGTACTGCCGCCTCAAATCAATACGCAAGAGCTCAACGAAATGACCGTTGACCTCACAAACCTCGCTCGCTGGTCCAATTCGACCGGTGGCGCAGTTTATAACGCCGCGAACCTATCAAATGTTCTGGACACGTTCGGAACAGGCACTCTAAACTACACAGAAGAGACGCGACGCACGATCTGGGATTCTTGGATTTGGCTGACATTGATGGTCGTGGTCGTTACCGCCGAGTGGCTGCTTAGGAAGCGAGGAGGCCTTGTATGAGTACTTTGAGCGTCGGTCCACAACTTCATGATGTACCTCAGCCGTTGGAAGATCGCCTCTTTCAGCTGATCCGGCGCGCGCGCCTGGTGATAGCCGTCAAAGGCACCCTGGCGGTCCTCAGTACCCTCGTCGTCGTACTCCTGCTCGGTATGGCGATCGACTCGTCCGTGACGATCTTTACCACAGCGCCACGTGTTGCCCTCTCCGCCGGCTTGCTGGTGATCGTGCTGGCAGCTGTCTTCGTTTTCCTCATAAGGCCACTCTCGTTTAGCTTCAGCCTGTCTGGGATTGCCCGCATGATCGAGCGGCGGCATCCCGAATTGGAAGAACGACTCAGTAGTGCCGTGGAACTGTTGACCAGCACCGACGCTCCTGAATTGCGGGGTAGTGAAGCGATGATTGCCGAGCTGGCGAAGCAGGCCAGCGGTGAAGCGATCTCAGTTGACCCACGCAGGGAATTTAGCCTGGCCGCGGCTCGCCGACTGCTGACTATCATGCTGCTGTTGTCCGGCGTGCTTGCCTCCACCATGGTGCTCTGGCCGCGGCAGACGTTCCGGCTGGTTGGCCGACTGGTCGCACCGTTCGTCGATAGCGATAACATGCAGGCGGATGAAATGAATATCATCCCCGGCGATAAGACCGTCGCTGAGGGGGACTCCGTGCGAGTCGAAATTCGTGTGCCGGACCTTCGCGTTCAGCGAGCCCAGCTGCGGATCAAGGATGCCAATGGCAACGATACCGTCCAGCGCATGCAGGTCATTACCAAGGGGGACGACGGCTTGCCTCGCTTTGCCGTGACCGTGCCGGCAGTTAAGGCGGCGTTCGAATATCGGATCTATGCGGGCGGAGCATTGACCCAGTATTACCAGATCAGTGTCGTGCCACGACCGTCGGTCGGACAGCTGACCGTCAGGTATGACTATCCGGACTATACCAGCCTGCCTGACTTTATCGAGGAAGATTCAGCTGGCAGCATTGTCGGACCGATCGGTACAGAAGTAACCGTGACCGCTGTCATTAATACACCACTTGAAAACGCCACCCTGCTGATCGACGACCGCCCTGTTGTTGCCGGCGAACCTGTTGCGGGCGGTAACGGTATTAACTACTCCTGGACTTTCCCGCTTACCGAAAAATACGTTGCCGGCCGTCGCTGGTCGCTGCGGCTGGAAGATCGATATCGGTTCCAGAACTGGGAACAAAGGTACTACGTCAAATCCCAGCGGGATAAGCCGCCCACGATTCGAATCGTCGAGCCTGCCACCTCGCAATTGAGGATGAAGCCGACCGACCTGCTGCCGATCGCCTACCAGCTCCGCGATGACTATGGGATCGTGGAAGCTGAACTGATGACCACCATTGATGGAGTCGAAGGTGAACCCAGCCCAATCAGGCTGGCCGGAGTGATCACGGGAAAACAAACCGGACAGACGGTTCTGAATCTCGCCCGTGTTAATCTCTCGTCGGCGACAAAACTGACCGTGCAACTGCGAGTCCGGGATAACTTGCCCGGCCGACTGGCTGGACCTCAGCAAGGTATGAGTAACGTGCTCACCATTATCCTCGATGAGACTGCGGAATCGTATTTTGAAAAGCGAGCTGCAGAAGATTATGACGGTATCAAGAAGGAACTGAGTGAAATCCTTGCCCAGCTCCAGGCCGTTCAGGAAAAAACGGCGGGCTGGGAAGAAGCGACCGGCGTCAAGGGCGACCTGGCAACCGAGCTGGTCGAGGAAATTGACGCCGTCCGTGACCAGGATGCCGATATCGAACAGCGTTTCCGTGACCTCGGCGAGGTTCTCCCCACAACCGCATTTGCCGCGCTCGCCAGTGAAGTCGTGGACCTGGCCGATACCGATATGCTGCTGGCGCGAGATCATGCCGGCCAGATCAAGCTGATCGATCGACCACAGCAACGTGCGGAACATGGCGAACAAAGTGACGTACATATTCTCTCTGCCATCACGCGAACCGAGGAACTGCTGAGGCAACTCGATGAGCTGTGGGAGAAGATTCAGCGGATCTCCGATTTACGAGACCTCGCGGCCCAGGAAGAACAACTCGCCGAATTGCTCGAACAGATGGCCAATGAGGACACGAACCCGCAGCTACCGAGCGAGTTGTTCGACGAACAACAACAGCTGAATCAGGATATCGCTGAGGCTATCCAGGAATCACCGGAAACGCTGCAGGAGCTGTTTGAACAACAGCTTGAAAAAGCTCGGGAACTGGCAGAGAGAGCAACCGAATTGGCAGAGCAGCAACAGGAAGTCGCTGACCTGACGGAACTGCTCTCTGAACAACCAGATGCTGAGGAATTGCGAGAAGAGCTGATTGAACAACTCACTGAACAAATCCTCCAGCAACAAGAGGAAATTGCAGCCGACGCAGCTGCGCTGGATGAAGAAGTTGAGGAATCAGCGGACTTGACAGAACCGGAGGCTGAACCAGTTCAGCTGGCAGAACTTCCCGAGGATGTTGTCGAGGACCTGCAGGATGGTGACCTGGAGAATGCAGCAGAAAATGCCGAGGAAGCTGCTGAACAACTAGAGGACGCCGCTGAGCAGATCGAAGATGGCGAACAGCCTTCTCAGGATCCGACAGCCGATATGCCTGAGACAGGTGACGATCCAGAACCGGGTGATGACCCAGAACCGGGCGACGATCCAGAACCGGGCGATGACCCAGAGCCGGGCGATGACCCAGAACCAGGCGACGATCCAGAACCGGGCGATGACCCAGAACCGGGTGACGATCCCGAACCGGGTGATGATCCAGAACCGGGTGACGATCCAGAACCGGGCGATGACCCAGAACCAGGCGACGATCCCGAACCGGGTGATGATCCAGAACCGGGTGATGATCCAGAACCGGGTGACGATCCAGAACCGGGTGACGATCCAGAACCGGGTGACGATCCAGAACCGGGCGACGATCCAGAACCGGGTGACGATCCAGAGGCGGGTGATGATCCAGAGGCGGGTGATGATCCAGAGGCGGGTGATGATCCAGAGGCAGCGTTGGAGAATCCGCTGGCCCAGGAAGTCCAGGAATTGGCTGACCGCCAGCAAGACGTCGCTGAGCAACTGGAAGCCCTGTCTGAGGGCAACCTGGAAGAGGCGATCGAGTTACTGCAAGAAGCGATTGCCGAGCAGGCAGAAGAGCTTGCTGAGGAGGTTGCCAACCTGGACCAGCAGTCGGAAGCGATGGCCCAGACGCAACCTGCCAAAGAAGCGGTTGACATGGCTACGGAACAATCTGCCGAGGCATCCGATCAAGCTGCTGAAGCCGAGGAACAGCTGGCTCAGCTGACGCCGGAAGCTCCGATGCCTGCCGACGGTGACATGCCGGAAGCCGGAGACATGCCGGAAGCCGGAGACACGCCGGAGCCTGGCGATACGCCCGAACCTGGCGACACGCCGGAGCCTGGCGACACGCCCGAGCCTGGCGACATGCCTGAGGCTGGCGCAGGGGAGCCGATGCCCTTGAGTCCGGCAGAGGTGCAGGAGGCCTTGAGTGAGGCTCAGCAAGCCCAGGAACAGGCCGCCGAAGAATTGGAGAATACAGCAGATTCGCTGACCCAATTCAGCCTGCAGCTGAGTCAACAACTTGCCAACATGGAGGCTTTGCCCGAGGGCCAGCAGCTACCGGCGGAAGCGGATCCGTTGTTGGAGGCATTCAATGAGGCAGCTGAAGCAGCTGAAGAACTCTCGAATGCGGAAAACCCGATGGGCGAGCCGATTGATGCGGAGGCGGCGGCGGAGGCGGCAGCTGCAGCGGCCGAAGCGTTGGCCGATGCCGCACTGCAGGCTGCCCAGGAGGCAGGTGTGCCGAGCGAAGCAGTCCAGCCAGGCAACCAGCCGCCGAGTAATCAGCAGGCGAACCAACCTTCTCAGCCTTCCCAGCAGCCATCCAATGCACCTGCTCAGGAAGCGGCCTTGGGCCAGGGAGAGCAGGGACGGCAGGGTGGAACGCTCGACAACAAGACGCAGCAGTTGTTGAGGAAGTACCAGATTTCACGCAGTGACTGGTTGCGACTTCCAGGCCGGCTGAAGAATCAGATCATGCAGGCGGATGCCCGCAGTGTGCCGGAAGAGTACCGGGATCTCGTCCGTCGATATTTCAGTGAACTTGCTCGTAAAGGAGCATCAACTGCGACGGAGAAGTAAAGCCGTGATCAGTTGATTCCAGGTTACCATGCGAATCCTTGTTGTCCTTGTCTGCTGCGGCATGATACTCGCGCCGGCGCATCGCGTTTCAGCTGACGACGAATCCGAGGCCTTGTTGAAGTACAAGGAGCCGATCGACGTGTCCGTCGACAAGGCACTTGATTACCTTTCTCAGCAACAGGCGGAGAACGGTTCTTTTCCTGGCCAGTACGGGCAGACAACAGCCATGGCCGCACTGGCTGGCATGGCGTTTCTTTCCAAGGGGTACACGCCCGGGCTGGGTCCTTACGGGGAGAATATCGACCTCAGTATCGACTTTGTGCTCGCCAACGAGAAGATCAAGGATGGCAAGAAAACCGGTTACCTGTTGCATTCCGCCCAGGGCAAGATGTATGCCCATTGTATTTCCACCTTGTTCCTGTCCGAGGTGTCGGGGATGGTCGATCCTGAGCGGCAGGAGAAGATTGATGACATCTTGCCGCGAGCACTGGCGCTGATTCTGACCGCCCAGGATGTTGCCAAGGAGACGCGTTTCCAGGGTGGCTGGCGATACGAGCCACACAGCCGGGATGCTGACCTCTCACTGACTGGTTGGGCAGTGATGGCTTTGCGATCGAGCCGATTGAACGGAGCAGCTATACCGAACGATGCGATCGGCAAGGCGGTCGACTTTATTATGCGTTGCCAACCCAGCGGCTCACGCGGTGAGGGTGGATTCAGTTACCAGCCAGGCCAGGGTGGCAAGCCAGCTATGACTGGAGTCGGCATTCTCTGCTTGATGCTCTGTGGCCGGCACAACGATCCAATTCTTCCCCGAGCGGGCGACTATCTGATTCAGCAGAATGTCAATCGCACCTGGGGCGGCAGTCATTTCTTCTATGGCATCTACTATTGCAGCCAGGCGAATTTCCAGTTGGGTGGCAAGTACTGGGACACCTGGGCCGTCGGCATGTACGAGAATGCGCTGCAGCATCAGCAGCCGAACGGTTCCTGGGGTGATCCCTACAAGTCTGCCATGACCGTCCTGGCATTGACTGTCTCTTACCGGCAACTGCCGGTCTACCAGCGTTAATCACCCGCTCGCCAGCTTATGTCACCCGGCAAGAACCCGATGGTTATTCGCCGCAGGCGAAAACCGCGGGGCCCTGAATCCCGCCGGTCCCTGAACGCCTACTTCATGCCGGGTCTGCGGACCCTGGGGCTCAACCTGGCGGCCAGCTGAGTGTCCGTCCGCCGAGCAGGTGGTAATGCAGGTGGTCGACGGACTGTCCGCCGTCGCTGCCGCAATTGACGACCACACGGAAGCCGTTATCCAGTCCCAACTCTGCGGCCAGCTTTCGTATGACCAGTTGCATGTGGCCCATCAGCTGTTGATCTTCGTCGTCCAGATCTGCCAGCGAGGAGATTTCCTTCCTGGGAATCACCAGCAGATGAACCGGGGCCTGGGCATTGATGTCGTGGAATGCCAGGCAGAGGTCATCCTCGTAGACGATGTCTGCCGGTATGTCCCCGTCAATAATCTTCTTGAAGATGGTGGTGTCGGTCACAAGGCTACTCCTTTACAGGCGATGGATGTGAATGTCCCTCGTCGAGCTGGGCAGTATCCAGTGCCAGTCCTTTGAGACTGAGCGCGGCGTCTGGATTCAGATTGGGAATGTCATCGTGGATCGCGAGGGCCCAGCTGTGGTCACTGTTGAGCAGAGCAGCTTGGAGTGGCTGTTCCTGGATGCGGTGCAGACGCGTGGTCACCTGCCTGGCCTCGATTGATGCGTTCAGCAGCTTCAGTTGAGCAGCTGAGGCGAGCGCAAGAGGCGAGTGGGTGAATGGGCACCGGAGAAATTTGACCAGCTGCGACTGAAACATGGTCGCTATGATAACGTTGTTGGCGGCGCCGGCTAACCACCGGGGCGAAGCAGGGACGGACTAGCTTGCCGCTCGCGACCGTCGTCGAGGTGTTGGAGCCTGGGCCCATTCCTTGGTCAGGGTCTCAAAAATATCTGGTGTTTCGTAACGCGCCACGTTGCCGCTATCGGTCATTGGCCCGACCAGGGTAGCCAGCACGGGTTCGCCACGCAGTGTCAGGTCGGTGCTACAGTCATCGACACCGGCCTGCGAGTAATCGGCCAGCAGTGATTTACGAGAGGTGTAGTCCTTGATGCGAATGCTGCCATCTGGAGCTCGGCTGACAACGCGGTATTTTCTTTTGCTGGCCATGAAATGCGCCCATCAGGGAGAGAATGTGAAAACAGAGGCGGTAAAGAACGGTATCGTCTGCCGCTCAGCGAACTCACGAGAATTCCTTTACTGGCGGGCGCAGCAGACCAATGCGCTATAACCGGTACATCGTGTACCTGTGCTTCGACTTGCCTGACCGGGGCCGGCTGGCGCGGTTGTAGGGATCAACTGAAGGCCCGCCGGTGCTACTTGCCCTTTCCCGGTCCGGCAGGTAAATATTGATGAGCGACCGGGAGGGTACGCGAATTGGCTAGCAGCCTGATTCGAAATCAGGTGCCCCGCAAGGGGTTGAGGGTTCGAGTCCCTTGCCCTCCGCTAGAACGGAAATAGCTGGCTGGGGAGATAGCGTCTGCGCAGCTGGTCGAAGGTTGAGGCCGGGTTCGCTGGCGGTTCGCTGGCCTCTTCAGCTGGTAGGCGCGCGACACGAGTTGATCCGGGTGTGGCGAATTCACGCAGGTACTGTACCCAGTAGCTATCGAGGAACTGCTCACAATCCGCCACGCGCCCCTCGTTGCAATGCG
>CAUZOB010000090.1:0-18852 GCA_963581185.1 Planctomycetota bacterium
TGGCGATGCCACTGCTGCTGAAGAAGCGACTGAAGCAACAGATGATGCGGCTGGCGATGACACTGCTGCTGAAGAAGTGACTGAAGAATCAGATGACGCGGCCGCCGATGACACTGCTGGCGAAGCAGCGACTGAAGCAACAGATGATGCGGCTGGCGATGACACTGCTGCTGAAGAAGCGACTGAAGCAACAGATGATGCGGCTGGCGATGACGAGCAGGCCGCTGCAGAGTCCACGCAGGAAGACACTGAAGAGGAGAGCAAAGAAACCGAGTAAGTTTAGGTGACGGGCCGCGTGGGGTGACGGAGCGTTCGCGGTACTGTAATGCGTTTCAGACCCTACTTTCGATCAACAACTGACGTGCTGACAAGTTGTTGACCGATGGTTAGAGGAGCACGGTTTTATGTGAACTAGATAAGAGCAGATCTCCATCGCCCATGTAACCAAACGGCGGTCGAATGACCGCAGCAGGTGCGATGGGTGACAACGAGAGGAGCCGGAAAGTGGCTATTCGAATATACGCCCTGGCGAAAGAGATGGAGCTCGACAATCGCGAGCTTGTCGAGATCGTCAAAAAAGCTGGAATCACCGGCAAGGGGTCTGCGCTTGCTAGTCTCGAGGACGACGAGCTGGAACGAGTCCAGGCCTTCATGGCTGGTGGTGACGAACCGGAAGAAGAGGGATCTGTCGATACGATCGAGAGACCTGAGCCGGTAGCCAAGGGTCCGATCAAGGTTGTCACGTCGCGTCGCAAGGCGACTGGCCCGCTGGCCAAGACTGCAGAAGACGAGGATTCGGTAGCCCCGGAAGAAGAGACCGAGGACACCGAGGAAACCGAAGCGATCGAAGCGATCGAAGCGACCGAGGCGACCGAGGCGGCCGAGCCGACCGAGGAGCCTGCAGGCGACGAGGGCAGCGAGGCGCCGACAGAGGACTCTGGGGCAGCTCCAATTCGACGCGAGGACAGCTTGCCGATCGGTGACAGCAGCATCAAGGTACTCGCCAAAGGCGCTACCGCGGAGGACGAAGGGAAGTCTGCCGAGGTGAAACCTCGCGTCAAGAAGCCTCGCAAGCCGGTCATCAAGCTGGCCTCCCTGCCCGACCTTCCGGAGCCTCCGAAACCACAAACACCGGTTGAAGAGAATGTTCAGTCACCGGAAGTGCGATTGACCAGGGAAGCCATCCAGAGCAGCCGCGCGGGCAAGCGACCACCGCTAGAAGAGTTGGTGGCGGGCTCCGGTGGGCCTGTTGAGATGATGGATGCAGACAAGCTGGCAGAACAGTCCCGCCGCAAGCAACGGGGCAAGGGCAAGACAGACAAGCCTGCCGGCTTGGCCGGTATGGCGAGCGCACGAGCCGATCGGACCAAGCAGCGGAACCGGCGTGAAAAACAAGTTCGGATGCCGACGGATGCAAGCGGCCGGCCTCGACGTCGTCGTCGCACTTTGCAGCGAACCGGCAAGAACACAGCTGCACCTCGAAAGTCGACGGTGGTCCTTGAACTCCCCTGCACCGTCCGAAGTTTTTCTGAGGCGGCCAGCATTCCGGCCAGCCAACTCCAGGCAGTACTCATGAACATGGGCATGATGGTCACCATCAATGCCCAGATTGATGATGAATTCGTTGAAGTGCTGGCAACAGAACTCGGGGTGGAACTTGAGTTCCGTCGCCATGAAACGCTCGAAGAGTCGCTGCTGGAGTCCATTGAACAGCTGGACGGGGCCGAGGGCGTGCTTGTCGAACGGCCTCCAGTGGTGACATTCCTGGGCCACGTTGATCACGGCAAGACCTCGTTGCTGGATGCCATCATCGGCATCAACGTTGTCTCGGGCGAAGCGGGGGGTATCACCCAGCACATTCGAGCCTACCAGGTCGAAAAGGGGGATCAGAGGATCTCCTTTGTCGACACGCCGGGCCATGAAGCGTTTACTGAGATGCGTGCTCGGGGCGCCAACGTGACCGATATCGCCGTGCTCGTGATCGCCGCTGACGACGGCATCATGCCACAGACCGAGGAAGCGATCAGTCATGCCAAGGCGGCCGGCGTACCGATCGTGGTGGCTCTCAACAAGATGGATCTGCCTGGCGCCAACCCGGAACAAGTGATGACGCAGTTGACGCAATTCGAGTTAACGCCCAGCGAATGGGGCGGTGACACGGAAATCGTCAAGACCAGTGCCGAGACGGGTGATGGTCTGGACGAGTTGATGGAGACGATTCTCGCGATTGCCGAGCTTCACGAGTACAAGGCCAATCCCGAGCGAGCTGCCGTGGGAGTCTGCCTGGAGGCGGAACAGGAAGCGGGTCGCGGTGTGATTGCCAAGATGATCGTCAAGGCAGGAACGCTGAATGTTGGCGATGTAGTTGTCTGCGGCACCAGTTTCGGCCGCATCAAGGCGATGTACGATACGCTGGCCGTCGACCAGTTGGTTGACTCAGCCGATCCTTCGATGCCGGTCAACGTTACCGGGCTCGATTCAGCACCGGAGGCGGGCGAAACTTTCTACGTGCTGAAAGATATTGCCGAGGCCCGCGAAATTGCTGATCAGCGACATTTCCACAACCGTGAATCGTCGTTGTCAGGCATCACCACCCGTATCTCGTTCGACGATTTCCAACAGCAGCTGGAGGATGGCAGTCTTGCTCGACCGGACGAGGTCGCCACGATCAACTTGATCATCCGTGCTGACGTGCGGGGCTCGATCGAGGCGATCCGCAAGGAGCTTGAAAAGCTGTATCACAACGAGGTCCAGGTGCGGATCCTGCAGGCCTCGGTGGGTGGCATCACCGCGGCCGACGTGATGTTGGCACACGCTTCGGATGCCGTCGTGATTGGTTTCAATGCCATGCCCAACGAGGACGCTCGTAGCCTGGCAGACGAGAAACAGGTTGAAATCCGCCGCTACAGTATCATCTATAAGTTGACCGAGGAGCTACGATCGCTGCTGGAAGGCAAGCTCAAACCGGAAGAAAAAGTGGTCGAGATGGGTCATGCCGTCGTACAGCGAATCTTCTCGATCAGCCGTCTCGGCAACATTGCCGGTTGCTTTGTGGCCCGCGGGACTATCCAGCGGGGCTGCAAGATCCGTGTCAATCGTGACGGTCGGACGATAGGCGAATACGCACTGGATTCGCTGCGACGTGAGAAAGACGACGCGCGCGAGGTAACCCGCGGGCTCGAATGTGGTATCAAGCTCGCTGGCTTCAATGACATCAAGAAAGATGATGTCCTGGAAGCATACACGATCGAGGAAGTGGCGCGGACACTCTAGCGGTCAGGCGGCAACTGCCCCATACCGAGAAAGCAAGTTGATGACGTCCAGACGTGTACTCAAGGTTGCCCAGGCGATTCGAGAGGTCGTCAGTTCCGCCATCGTGATGGAGATGCGGGACCCCCGCATCGCAGACGTGACCGTCACGTTTGTGGAAGTCAGTGGCGATATGCGACGTGCCCGCGTGCATGTCACGATCATGGGTGACGACCAGAAACAGCAACTCTGCCTGCATGGACTCCAGCATGCCGCCGGCTACCTGCAGCAGAAGATCGCCAACCGTATCGACACGCGGTACACCCCTCGGCTTGAGTTCCGAATTGATGAAGGTGTCCAACGGTCGCTCGAGGTTCACCAGCTGCTGGGCGAGTTGTTTCCGGAAGGCGAGAAGACTGCCGGAGATGACAGCTCGGCGCCAACGAAACCTTAACCAAATCACCGCTTGAGAGGTCACTGACAAACGGATGAGTACTGCAAATCGCCAGGAAGTTATCAAGAAGTCGTTTCGCGTGCTGAAAAAGAAGTTCAAGCGGCACCCGGTCCCCAGCGCACGAACTGTTCTGGAACACCTGCTTTACGGGTGCTGCCTGGAAAATGCCACACCAGTGCAGGCCGACGAGGCGTTCGGGCGATTGCAGACGATGTTCTTCGACTGGAATGAAGTCCGTGTTACTGGCATCACGGAATTGACCGAGGCGATGGGCAAGGTCAACGACGCGGGAGACGCCGCCCGGCGACTGCGGTACACCTTGCATCACGTCTTCGAGGCCCACTACCAGTTCGACATCGAGTACCTGAAAAAAGAGAACATCGGGCAAGCGATCAAGATCCTCAGGAGCTATCACGGAATCACCCCCTTTGTCATTAACTACGTCGTCCGGCATGGACTCGACGGTCACGTGGTACCGCTAAACCGTGGAGCCGTGGCTGCCTTCGCCCTACTCAAGGTGGCAACACCGCGGGAGGCCAAGCAGCAAAAAGTGCCTGGACTGGAACGGGCCATTACCAAGTCCCGTGGAGTGGAGTTCTCTGATTACGTCCAGCAGTTCGGTGTCGCCTTTGATACCACGCCCCACGGCAAGTTGATTCGCGAGACGCTGCTGGACATTGACCCCAATATCCAGCACGATTTGCCCAAACGGCCATCCCAAAAGAAGCCCGAGCCGACAAAAAAGAAAGCCCCCGCCAAGAAGTCGGCAGCCAAGACAACCAGCTCGGCCAAAGCCAGTAAGAGTGCGGCCGGTAGCAAGACCAAGTCGCGTAGCAAAAAGAAACCGGCGGCCAAGAAAGCGGCTGCGGGGAAGAAATCGGGTGGCAGTAAGATCGGCCGTAAGAAGCCACGCTAGTTGTCCCCTTGGGCCAGATTTCCAGTAACCTGACGCGTCTGATAAACTGGTGCCAGTCCTGCTCACCAGCCACAGATGGCAATGCGGAGAGTCCCAACGTGTTGAATCGACAGCCGGCCAAGTACCTGCCAGTATTTCTGGCCCTGCTTATCCCGCTGGCAGTTGTTGCTGACCCGCCAGGCGAAGCGACATCCCCGGATCTGGAAGACAAGGTCCAGCCGTTTCAGCCTCGTCGGCCACGTACTCCGGCCGACCTGGATCGTCTCGAAGCGACCAGCCTGTTCGCTTACGGTCGCCTGCTCTTTCAGCAGAAAAAATATGACGCCGCGCTCTGGAATTTCCAGCACGCCTGGCAACGCGACCCCACAAATCCGACTCTGTCACTGGAAGTCGTCTCACTGGCACTGCGCCTGAAACGTGACGACACCGCTGCTCGCTATGCCGCCCTGGTCGATGAGTTTCCCAGCTCGCAACTCTCCCAGTTGCCACGCATCGCAATTCTGCTGACCCGACAGCGTGACTTCGAGGCGGCCGCCCGGGTCTATCAGCGGATGGTGGAATTAAGAGGCGACTCGCTACAGGGATCTGCCCTGCTCGCTATCCACCTTGAACTTGGGCGCCTCTACCAACTGGCTGAGAAAAAACAACAAGCGGCCACAACCTTCGACTTTGTCAACCAGGTGCTCGCCGACCCGGACAAATACAAGGTCTCTGAAGCCGATCTGAAGCGAGTGATCACGCAGCCTCAGGCAGTCGATACGATGATCGCCGACAGCTATCTCAAGGCGGGACGTTTCGAACAGGCCCGCCAGGTTTATGAACGCCTCGTGCGTACGGAAAAAGACAATCCCCTGCACGCCTACCGGCTGGCCACTATCGCTGCAGCCGACGATGACCCGGCAGCAGCACTCGAACAGCTGAATCAGTATCTCGAATCGGGCAGCGAGTCGGCCGGCCTGGCAGCCTACAGCCTGTTGTCAGAACTCCTGGCAGCCGAGGCCAATAACGCCAGCAAAGGAGCACGGCAGTTGCTCGAGCAGCTCGAACGATTGCACCAGGAACAACCTGGCAATCGTGCCCTGATGACAGAACTGGGCGACCGATTGCTGGCTCAGGAAGAGTGGTCCCGGGCTCGTGACGTTCTACTGAAACTGCTCGACAAGAGAAAGTCAGCCAGCATCTATGGCAGCCTGGCAGCTGCCTACCTCGGTCTCTGGACCGATGGTCAACGGGATAGCGAAACGGTGGATTCCCTGCTGCGGTTGCTGGGCCAGCTTGCCGGGAGCGAGGGCAATATGAATAACACCGTCTTCCAACAGGCAGCAGAAACAGAAGCCCTCGTTGACCAACTTCTGCAGCATGCCGAGAAAACACTCAGCGGCGATGAAGATACAACTGCCGAGAGTGACCAGGTGGAATCACCAATCCAGGTTTCGGCTGCAGAAGTGGCTGTCGCCGCCGCCAGCCTGGCGATTGCCGCCGATCGCGCCGACCAGGCCAGCGCGCTGTTCGAAATCGCCATCAAGCTTGAACCGGGCAAGCGTTCCAAGTGGCTGGAAACGTGGAGCATCCGATTGATCATGGCAGACCAATACAGCCAGGCTAGCGATGTCCTGCAGCGGGCTGTCGAGAGTGACCAAGTGGCCCAGAAACAGATCTTCTATTTCCTCCTGGCTGGTGCTGCCAGCCTGGCAGATGAGACCGAGAGGGCCATCTCGGCCGCGAAAAAGGCCGTCGAGCTGAGCCCGGACAACCCACGCATCCAGAGTCGTCTCGCCTGGGTCTCGTACAATGCCAAGGACGATCAGCAGGCCTACAAGAACTACGCGGCCGTCGTGGAGAACTTCAAAGATGAGTATGGTTCCAGCGACCTGCGGGAGCTGCTTCGCCAGACGCGGATGATTCTCTCGAGTCTCTGCGTGCGGATGGGCCGGATCGAAGAAGCAGAATCCTGGTTGATCGAGGTGCTGCATGAATTCCCCCAGAATGTGGGAGCATTTAATGACCTCGGTTACCTTTGGGCCGACCAGAACAAGCGACTCGATCAGGCCCGCCGGATGATCGAGGCCGCCGTTGCCTCGGATCCTGAGAATGCTGCCTACCTGGACAGCCTCGGCTGGGTCTACTTTCGACTTGGCGATTTCGAGGGAGCCATCGAGCAACTCAAGAAAGCTGCCGCGATCTCCCAGCAGGATCCTGTCCTGATGGATCACCTCGGCGACGCCTACCAGGCACGGGGCCAGACCGGAAAGGCCCGCGAGGCCTGGAGGAATGCCCTGCAGTTACTTGAGGGTGACCAGCAGGAGTTACGCGATACAATTGACGACAAGCTGCGGAACAAGGCCTCCTGACTTCGCCCGGCCGTCGCCAGCAAAGTGAGGATGGTCTCGAACCTCAAGAGGTGGAACCAGAATATGGCAGGACATTCACATTGGGCCGGCATCAAGCACAAGAAAGCTGCGGTTGATAATAAGCGAGGCAAGCTCTGGAGCAAGTTGGCCAAGGCAATCATTGTGGCTGCCAAGATGGGTGGCGGTGACTCAGAGACAAATATTCGCCTGCGGACTGCAATCGCCGACGCCAGGGCCTTCAGCTTGCCCAAGGACAATATCGATCGGGCGATCAAGAAGGGTACCGGTGAACTCGACGGCGGAGAAGTTCACGAGATCCTCTATGAAGGTTACGGTCCCAATGGTGTAGCTGTGATGTGCGATGTACTGACCGACAACCGCAACCGGACCGCGCCGGAAATTCGCAAGCTGTTTGAGGTCAATGGAGGGAAGCTGGGAAGTACCAATTGCGTCTCCTGGAACTTTCTACGCAAGGGACTGTTCCTCGTGCCGACCGCCAATGTCGATGAAGAATCACTGATGGAAGTCGCCCTCGAAGCTGGTGCGGATGACGTGCAGCAGGAAGGGGACTACTATGAGCTGACCTGCGAACCAGAAGTCTACAGTGACCTTTCCGAAGCACTTGAGTCCGAGAACGTTGCTGTTGAATCCAAACAGGTAACCCGGCTGGCACAAAACACCGTCTCCCCCGCAGCGACCGATGCCCGCCAGGTCCTGAAGTTGTTGGAAGCCTTGGATGACCACGACGATGTCCAGAACGTCTCAACAAACTGTGAATTCTCTGCCGAGACGATGGCCGTTATCAACGCCGAGGACGAGACATCGTAACAGTTGGATCTATCTGGCAGCACTGCTGGCGATCCTCCTGTTGCCGTCCGCCGGCCTCTTCGGCGATCCACTCGATGATGCCGTCCAGCGCCTCGGTGACAAGCGATTTGCGGTCCGCCAGCGAGCACTTCAGGTGCTCGTCAGCAGCGGCCGAAAGGGGATTGAACCGCTCACAAAGGCACTCCAATCCAACAGCACCGAAGCTCGCTACCGCGCTGGCCAGGCGCTCGTGAAACTTGCCGACTCCGGCGACCCGCTGACTTCACGAGCCGCCTTTGCAGCATTGGAATCGATCGTCGCAAGCGGCCGCATTAATAACCTCCTGCGGCAACGTCAGCAGATCGCCGTGGAAAAACTTAGTGGCGATGGAGTCACGCTGCAGCGATCCAACACCACATTGATCCTCGATGCACAATCTGCCGGCAACCCGCAGATGATGCGACAGCTGCGCTGGCTGCGTGAGCTCCAGGTGATTCGCTTTCGAAGTCGACCAGTGAGTGTCAACGACCTGGAAAATCTCATCCACCTAAGCCAGCTGCGGGAGTGTGGTATTTTTGACACCGTGCTGGACCGGCGCCATCTGCAGACCCTGGCACAAATCGAGGGACTAAAGATTCTCTACCTGACCCGGGTCGACCTGCGTGTCGACGACCTCGCGCCACTTGGCCAGATGCGAAATCTTGATTGGCTCGACCTGAGTGGAAACCCGCTGAGTGGGAAAGCAGTCTCCCAGCTGGAGAGTCTCTCCAACCTCAGCGTGCTCGATCTGAAAGACACTCTCGTGTCACCAGCTGCAATCCAACGACTCGAAAAGTCGCTGCCAAAAGCACGCATCATCTGGAAAAAACCGCCTGCCAACCCGTAAACCGTGGCTGCTGAAATGTCGATTGATATTCAGGGACCCGCACGATTCAGGGACCCGGTGGCTGTTCGCCTCAGGCGAAAACCATCGGGGTTCTTGCCGAGGCTAACGGTGCCCACCTATATCCGAGGTCCGTAGGACCGAGATCAGTGCTTGATCTGCTCCCAGTACTCCAGGAAGGCGCCTTTGTCATGAAAGTCGGGGCTGTTGTCGATGTCGTGGCAGGTCAGGCACGTATTTTCAGCCTTGGCAAGATCCAGCTTCATCGCCTTGCGGAATGCCAACAACTCGATTTCTCCGGCCGCCCCTGCTCCCGCTTCTGCCGCCACATGACGGCTGCCGGGACCATGACAGTTTTCACAGCCATTGCCGAGCAGATGGGGAGACTCTGTCAGTGAGAGATAGCCGCCCTCGTAGGGATAGTACTTGCTGGGATGCCAGCCAGTGACGTGGCAGCTGATACACTCCGGATCGAAATGCCGGGGAATATCCGCTCGCTCAACCGGCTGCACGAGCGACTCGGTTGCCCTGGCGTGCCCTGTAGCAGACCAGATCTCATGCTGCTCAGCATGGCAGGAGGCACAGGCCTCGGATCCCACGAAGGTCGCTCCCGAGGGATGCGGTCCGGGACGTAAGCCGAGTCCCTCCAGTCCAGCTCGCTCAAGTTCCTGCTGGTAAAGCCGCAGCTGTTCGAGTACCTGCGCCGAGTCGGGATAACGGCTGTCGAGGTCGATCCGTGCGTATCGCCAGGGAGTGGTGGCATCGTCGTAGAGCCCGATAACTCCCATGAACATCCCCTTCGGCCCTACCTGGATGATTCGCGGCCCGTCAGCTGGCAGCTGCTCCGCCAGCTTCGGCGGATCCCCTGCTCCACCGGCAGTCAGCAGGAAGGAGAAGGCGGGGAAGCTGCCGGCAAGTTTACGAGTTTCATCGAGCGAACCCTGCACCAGCAAGATCAGGGTCTGACAATTGGCTGCCTGCATCTGTTCCACGACCTGGGGCAACACCTCGCTGGCGGGCTGCATGATGACGTCATCTGCCAGCACACGCGCCTGGCGACTTGTGGCCAATACCGAGGTGATGCCAATTCGCTGACCGTCCACCTCAACGACACGGAAACGCGGCATCAGGTCACGGTCGATAACGGTCACATTGGCACTGACAAAACCCCCGCCGCCCGGAGTCTCCTCGGCAATCGACGCCACCAGTTCCCCGGCAGGCAGCCTCAGATCATCGGGGCCCAACCCGATCGCGCGGTAACCAGCCTTGCGAAACCCGTCGATCGTCAATTGAAACTTGAGTTCCGGCTGGCGGCCAAAGCGGCGTACCTGATTGCCCACATCGACCGGCAGAAGCTGCCATTTACGTTCTTCACGGAGTTGCCGCAGGAACTCATTTTTACGTGCCAGCCCGCCCTTCTGGTAATCCAGACCGGTACATCCACAGGGTTCCAGGTAGCCGTACTGTCGACCACTCACAACAATGGCCACACGCGGGCGCGGCCAATCGGCCAGTGGATCCTGCGGCCCGTGGTCGAGCTGCTGACCAGTGCCATCGACGCTCCCCGCAGCTGGCTGCTGCTGGCCACCATCTTTGGCTGCATCTGCAAGCGGCCGCTGAACGACCGTCTGCTGATCCGTTGCTGAATTTGAGCAACCTGCCAGCAGCGCGAGGCAGATCAGCTGCGCCGGCAACCGGCAGTCGTGACTCATGATGTCCCCGCTGACTATTCAGTCCTGGCTTTCCACCACGGCATATCGAACCGACAGCTCCAGTTCTTCGATATCCGGGTGATTGGTGGAGAGAACAATCTTGCCGAACCCGTCCCGGTCCTCGTCAAGCCGCTTCTGCTGAGCGACGCCGACTGGAATCCGGATCAGCACCTCGTGCTGGATCGCATTATTGAGGCTGCTATCCAGATCACGGATCACCTCGACTTCGAAGACCCCGGCCGGCTCGGTCTGCTTGACAGTAATCTCGATCGAATCCCGCAGCGGTCCTTTGGCCAGGATCACCAGACGGGACTCGCTGCCTTTCTCCTGCTGAACAATTCCCAGGTTCAGGATCCGTCGCCTGCGCGAGAACTCCTTGCTGGCCAGGAAGGTGATGTCTGGAGTCACGGTACCCTGGATGGCAATATCGATCTTGGGCGAATCGGGCAAGTTCGTGGTAATCCGAATTGCCTCGTTAAAGTCACCCAGCGGAAGATCCGGCTTCAGCTCGAGGATCATCTTGCGACCGCTGCGTGCCGTCGGTTCCGTGGCTAATTCTTCTGCGCTGAGTGGTTCGAAGCGGACATTGATAAAACCCTCCAGGCGGGTGAAGAACAGGCTGTGCTCAAGCACCTCGAGGTCATCCGATCGGTAGGCAAAGATCCGTGTTTCTGCGACAGCTCCGTTGCTGCGTGTCACGCTCGGAATCCGAATATCTGGCGGCTTCGACCAGACCGTCTGGACGATGGTACCCGAGATTGTCAGGCGAACGATGCGACGATCGGGATCGTTAGAGATGATTTCAGCCGATTGGCTGAATTCCTTGGAGTCCGTTTCCGTCTCCTTGGCTGTCCATTCGAGCTTGATCATTACCTCGGCACCAGGCGCCAGCTGGCCTTTTTCCAGGTTGCTGATGGTGCACTTGCAGGATGACTCGCCCTGTTCCAGCGTCAGCGGCGCATCGCCGTCGTTTCGCACCACGAAAGTGTGTTCTCGTTTACCGAGTCGTTCCATGCTGCCAAAATTATGATTTTCGCTTCCCACCACAGCGATTCTTGGAGCTGGCTCATCGCTGCCCTCGGGACCAGACACATCGATGAAGATCGTACGAAATTGCTCTTCCACGCCAGCCAGCTCAAACTGGGTGTGTGCGTAGCCACAGGCCACACCGGCAAAAATGCCCACCATGATCAGGACTGCGATTCTCATCCGCTAGCTCTCCAAGCGTGAGGGTGACTCATCTGCCTCTTTCAATTTAGTCCACAATGCTCCCTCTGGTGAGACGAAAACAGAAGAGAATTGCGGCTGCTCGGTTTCCAGCTTGTCTGACGTCGTGACATTTAACGACTAGTTGGATTACGCAAGAAGGAGACCAGTTGGTTCAGATCTTTGAAAATGGTTGTACCCACGACTGCTGACTGGGGTAACCAGCCGGGAAACGGCATTTCCACCAATCTTCTCTTATCAAGCTGTAACTCGATGAATTTGTTCTGCCGGTACTTCTGGTTCAGCTGCCAGGCTTGCTCGGCCCACGTCCTGGCGCTCTGATCGTCGCCCAGCAGCCAGCAGGTCCATGCCAGCTGGGCCAGGATACGAGAGTTGGTCGGGAATAGCCGCTGCGCCTCGGCAAAGCAGATCCTGGCCTGGCTTAGATCCTCGACATCCCCGGTCCGCTGCGAGGCGACCAGGTAACAGGTACCGATCAGCGCGTGCGTCGTTGCCGAGTGGGAGTCGCGAGTCCGCACCATCTCCGCCGCCGCGGCAAACGCGCTGCGGTGCATCGCTGCCTCCTCGCCCTGCCCCCAGTAAGCATGATGCAGCATCGCCAGTTCCAGAGCGGGTTGTGGCCAGAGCGGATCTGTCTGGCAGGCCTGCTCCATCATTCGCATCGCTTGCTGATGACGATTTTGTATCTGCAGGGCCTGCGCTTCGATCACCTCGGACCGGCTGGCTGTCATTGGTTGATAACCCCAGACGATCAGGCCAGCCACGGTAGCCAGCAAGCAGAGCATGACAACCAGGATTCGTTGCGGGGCCAGATTGCTGCCGGACGCCGTTGTAGCCAGCGAGAGGGCCAGCAGCAGCCAGCCAGCCTGGCTGACTCCGGGAGCCGTTATCCCACCCGCCGCGAGCAGGTGAATTGACCAGCCTGCCAGGGCAGCCAGTACCAGCCAGCGTGGCAGCAGGCCGCCCTGTACCCAGTCTGAGAATCTGGCAATCACTGCCACCAGCACCAGCAATCCGACCAGCACGACAGTGGTGGCATCGAGCGGCGAACCAACGAGCAGGCTGTAGGGCAAGGCCAACAGCATGCCTGCCACTGCACCAGCGTAAACACTGCGTCGTAGAGCCGGACTCTGCGGCCCGGTCTCGGGCTGGTCAGGCTGCCGCCGCAGTTGTCGAACCAGCATCACGAACAGCAGCAGCAGGGCAGCCAGGCTGAGCGTACCGCCGGTTGTCCAGATCTCCAGTAGCCAGTTGTGGGGATCTGCCACGACCTCGTGGGCTGTCGGCAGCATGTGCAGGGTGTAATAGTCCTGGAAGTTGCCGGGGCCAGCGCCGAACAGCGGGTTGTCGGCGATGATCCGTAGCGAGGCAAACCAGTACTCAAACCGGTAGGACAACGATTCCAGCGTTTGCGAGAAGACCATGCTATCGAGTCGCTTGAGCATGAAGGCGGCGGTCCCCAGCAGCAGCGTGGTAACCAGCAAGCCGGCTGCCAGGCGCCAGGCCTGGCCGCTGCCAGCCCGTCGACCGCGCAGCAGCAGGCCTATCATCACCACGCTGATAATAGCCACCCAGCTGGAACGGCTCTTTGTCAGGATCAAGCAGAAGCCGACCAGCAGGCAGAACAGCAGCTCGGGCGCAATCCGCTGCAGCCGACGGTGCCAGGCGGTCGGCCTGGGAGGCCCAGCATCCGGGCGGCGCGTGGCCAGCAGGCTGATGCCGACCAGCATCACCAACCAGGGCGTGAGAAATCCTGCCAAGGAGTTCGTTAGCGAGAAGGTGGCGGCCGGTTCAGAGCTTCGCAAGCGGCTTTCAAAGTGGTAGCGGAGGGGCGTCCCAAGCGGCGCCAGGATACCTGCGTCCTCGAGCATATTCTGCCGAACCGACTCGTCACTGTGAAAAAAGCGGTGGTACCGCTGCGGGATAATGTGGAAGGACTCATAGAATCCCTGCAGCGACAGCGTGATTGCCAGAGAGACCATGACCACCGCCAGTGCGCGGCCGCTAGCGCCGCGATCGAGCAGTTGCCGGATGACAAAGTAGCTTGTTCCGAGGCCCAGCCATTGCCAGCTGGTGTTCCAGCTGGCCCGCGCATTGCCACTGGAAGCCATCACCAGGCAGCTGGCGAACTGGCTGGCGATCAGCAGCAGCACGGCCAGATCGACCCAGTTCCAATGGACCGGCCGGGGATACCGCCTTTGCACCAGGCACCAGCTGAGTGCCAGCAGCAGCCAGAAGACAACCAGCAGCAGCCCCTTCCCCTCGTGCACATCGATCGATTCGAGCGGAACGAGCACGGTCAGGACAAGCAGCGCTGCCAGGACACCTCGCAGCAGTCCACGGCCATCGGCAGCCTGCGCATGCTGTTTCCCAGGTCGCTTCACGAGTGAATCTTTCTTCGCGCCGTTGTTTCCAGGATGTTCACCAGTCCCAACACGCAGACCACCAGCAACACGATGATCGAGGCACCGGCAAAGCTGTCAACACGAGGCAACAGCAAGGCACACAGGCCGCAGGTGGCGGTGGCAAAGTAGATCGTCAAGACTGCCTGGCCCTTACTCATTCCCAGCTCAACCAGCCGATGTGTAAAGTGGCATTTGTCTGCCTCGAACGGACTTCGTCCCTCGCGCAGTCGAATGAAAATGACAGTCACAAAGTCGTAGATTGGAATTGCCAGCACGCACAGCGGCGCCAGCACTGCATGTGGTTTCTCAGCGCTGGCATAGGTTGCCAACAGCGATGCGATACCGATTGAGAATCCGACAAAGTAGGCACCCGCATCTCCCATGAAGATCCGCGCCGGTGGTCGATTATGGAGCAGGAAACCAGCCAGTGATCCCAGCAGCACCAGCAGGAAGCCTGCAATGAAGAGCTGCGGCCCGGCCGACGCCGAGCCCGGCAGGAGTACAAACAGGGTCAGCACGAGCGCGGCGATGGCAGCCACACCGGCCGACGCGCCATCCATGTTGTCGAGCATGTTGAATGAGTTGATGAGCAGGACGACCCAGAAGATGGAGACCAGCACGGTCATCAGTCCGGACGACATAAACAAGCTGACTTGCCATCCCTGCGAGCCGATGCAGGCGGCCACGATAAGTAATTGGATTGACAGTCTCAGCTGCCAGGCGAGTCCGCGCAGATCGTCCAGCAGGCCCAGGATCATCAGCGCCGTACCACCCGCCAGCAAGATCCAGAGACCACCCAGCCGCATCTCGACTCCCTCCAGGTGATCCGCCAGCCCGGCTGGCAGGAGAGCTTCCGCGGTGCCAGAGAGTAACAGGATGGAACCCAGCAGGAAGGGCGCCAGGACACCCAGCCAGATAGCCAGGCCGCCTCCCATCGGAGTCGGTTGCTCGTGCACCTTGCGTTCGCCTGGCTGATCGACCAGTCCCCAGCTGGTAGCACGACGCCGAATCACAAAGGCACTCAACCAGGAGAGCAGAAAGCTGGGGACAATTGTGCCCAGAGCGATCCATGTGATGGCTGTCGAGTTCATAGAATTCACCGGCAGCGGGATAGAGCTGGCGAGCCAGGACAGGTCCGCCAGCAGCGTTCCCGATGAGCCTCTTCTTTCTACGGCTGCTTCTCGCTATCGTTCGCGCAGCTGGTTTCGACAGCGAGTAAGAAATGGGTGGTAGTCTGCCGCTGCAAAGTCAGGATAGGTCCAGGGGCGTGACTGCCATTGTTGCTTGTGATAGTAAAGCGTGACCTCTGCAAAGATTCCATCCTTCAAGTAGATGCGGTGATCCCTGTCCTTGGTCGTGGCCAGCACCAGCTTGGCCTCGGTCAGGTAGCCCGGATCCAGGTTCAGCGAACGGGCCACGTCGCCGCCGTTCACTCGCTGGCACTGAGTCTCCCACTCTCCAGCCTGGTTCTTCCAGTCGGCCAGCCCGGCCGGATCCGCCAGCTGCTCGTGGGCCCAGAGTACTTTCTTTAGATCGGCCCCCATCTGGCCGCGATAGTAGTCCGTTTGGTCGAAATCGAACAACTCGCTTTCCAGCGCCACCGGCCCCCACTGCTCGATTGCCTGCTCGAGTGCCCACTGGAGTGCAGCAGTCGATTGACTGAAGGCCACCATGATCCTCAGCACGCCGGCATGCTCGCGACTGCTCTGCATCGGTTACCCAACTCCTGGAACGTCGATCACTGCTGCTGCGCCCCTAGTAGGCCTTGGCAAAAACGGCCCGCCTGTCGGTCGGCTGCCCGCTGAACAGGCAGCTGCCTGGTCCCGTGTCCTCGTCCAGCAGGATACAACGGTTGGTCACCTTGAGCTGATTGAGTGTCTGCTGGACCGCTGCATCCTCACTGAAATAACAGCTGGCGAAGCCGCCGTGGATCTCTGGTTCGTCCTTATTGAGTGGCGTGAAGAAATCGATAAAGTCATCCAGCGTGTCGATCTCGCGCGAATTGGCTTCCCGCAACTCGACTGCTTTTGCCAGCAAGCCCGACTGCATCTCTTCCAGCAGCGAGGTGATTGAGCCGACCAGGGCTGCCCGGTCCATACTCTCATTCTGCCCGCTATCGCGGCGGCCGAGGTAGACGCTGCCGGCGGCAAGATCGCGCGGACCAATTTCCACGCGGAGCGGCACGCCACGTTTGACATGATGCCACTTCTTTTCCCCACCACGAATATCGCGATCGTCAATCATGACTCGCACCGGCTCACCAGCGTAATTCGCAGCAGCAAGTTCTTTTTCCAGGGTCGCACACGACTCCAGCACGGCAACACGATCCTCATCCGACTTGTAGATCGGCAGGATGACAACATGTTTTGGTGCCAGTCGTGGTGGCAGCACCAGTCCATCATCGTCGCTGTGGGTCATCAACAGAGCTCCCACCAGCCGGGTCGAGACGCCCCAGGACGTGGTCCAGGCAAACTGCTCCTTGCCCTCCTGGTCCTGAAATGTGATCTGCTGGGCGCGGGAGAAGTTCTGTCCGAGAAAGTGGGAGGTGCCTGCCTGCAGGGCCTTGCGATCCTGCATCATGGCCTCAATGGTCAGCGTGGAGACGGCGCCTGGAAATCGTTCCTCGGCTGTCTTTTCACCCTTCAGCACCGGCATCGCCATCATCTGCTCAGCAAACTCGGCGTAGATCTCCAGCATCTGGCGTGTCTCGTCCAGCGCCTCCTGCTCGGTCGCATGAACGGTGTGGCCCTCCTGCCAGAGGAACTCGGTGGTTCGCAGGAACATCCGTGTGCGCATTTCCCAGCGGACCACGTTGGCCCACTGGTTAATCAGGATCGGCAGGTCGCGGTACGACTGAACCCACTTGGAATACATCGCGCCGACAATCGTCTCGCTGGTCGGCCGCACGATCAACGGCTCTTCCAGTGGCCCGGCCGGTACCAGCCCGCCGTCGGGGCCCGGTTCCAGGCGGTGATGAGTCACGACGGCACATTCCTTGGCAAACCCTTCGACATGCTGCGCTTCCTTTTCCAGGAAGCTGATCGGGATGAAGAGAGGGAAATAGGCATTTTCATGACCGCTGGCTTTGAACATCTGGTCCAGCAGCTGCTGCATCTTCTCCCAGATCGCCCAGCCCCAGGGCTTGATCACCATGCAGCCGCGGACCGGTGAGGCCTCCGCCAGGTCGGCCGCCCGGATCACCTGCTGGTACCACTGGGGATAATCTTCTGCCCGTGTCGGTTCGATCGCCGTACGTGGTTTCTTTCCCATCTCACTCCTTCGCCAATTTCCCTTGCCAGGCCCCTTCTGGGAGGCTGACAGTTTTCTGCTACGCGGCATTCTAACAGCCGCACGGAATTGCGTCATTATCGGTCTGCGATGCTGGTTCGGCGACGGCACAAGACGCAGCTGGCAGGTCCTTGCAGGATTTCCGGCGGCGACCTAGAATCGCGCCGACGGGCCCGAGTGGACCCGCATGTCCCCTCACTGGCAAACGCCAATGACACGCCGTTTCATCAATGAACTGGGCGAGAACGAGTCGCTGGAACAAGTTTACCGCATCCAGGCGCGGCGGTTGCGATCCAACAAGAATGGCAGCCTCTACATGCAACTCGACCTGGCAGATCGCGGCGGTAGCGTGACAGCGATGTGCTGGAATGCCGACCAGAAACTGCATGACAAGATCCAGCCTGGCAAATACGTCCAGGTGGAAGGAAAAACCCAGCTTTTTAACGGCAGTCTGCAGGTCATCGTCAATCAACTCACGCCGGTCGAAACCGAAAGCGTCAACGAGGAAGATTTCTTCCCCATTTCTGAACAGCAGCGAGCAGACCTGTTCGCGACCCTGCAAAAGCAACTGGATCAGGTCAGCCATCCGCTGCTGAGTCAGTTGCTCAAGCTCTACCTGGCCGATGAGGACTTGCTGGATAAGCTGCAGCGAGCACCAGCGGCGATGAAAAATCACCATGCCTACCATGGCGGCCTGCTGGAACACATCGTCAGCCTGCTGGGCCTTGTCGAGCGAGTGGCACCTCACTACCCGGAATTGGATCTCGACCTGCTGCTGGTGGGTGCTTTCCTGCACGATCTAGCCAAGGTGGACGAACTCAGCTATGACGACGACATCGGCTATACCGATGAGGGTGAGCTGGTGGGGCACCTGGTGATGGGTGTTGTCATGCTGGATGCCAGAATCCGGCAACTCGAGGACAGCCAGAGCGAGTCGTTTCCCGCCGAGTTGGCCTTGCGACTCAAACACATGATTGTCAGCCACCATGGCCGGCTGGAATATGGCAGCCCCAAACTGCCCATGACGCCAGAAGCGCTGGCCTTGAGTTTTCTCGATGACCTGGATGCCAAGATGCAGGCCTACCGGCAAGCCGCTGCCATGGACACCGGTTACGCACCGGGATGGACAAATTATATTCCCGCCATGGGCCGCAAGCTCTATCGGGGCACACCCTAGCACAGCCCTCCCCCGGCTCGCATTTATGACAGACCACAGTGAACTGAAAACCAGGCTGCTTGCCCACGTGCAACGGGCCAACTACCAGCCAGTCAAACCTCGCACCATCGCTCGCCAGCTGGACTTGCCTGCTGGCCAGCTGAAGCTGCTGCGTCGAGCCATCAAGGCACTCGTTCAGCAGGGAAAATTGCTGTACGGCGATCGGCACCTGGTGATGGCGGCAGCGGTGGACCAGGAACAGGCTGTCGAGCAGTCCGAAACCGACCAGGCGGCAACCGATCAGGAACAGCCAGATCAGGAACAGCCAGACCAGGCGGCAACCGATCAGGAACAGCCAGACCAGGAACAGCCAGACCAGGAACAGCCAGACCAGGAACAGCCAG
>CAUZOB010000091.1:0-18652 GCA_963581185.1 Planctomycetota bacterium
CACCAGCGTTCCGGGTCGGCCAGACAGGTGACCCGCATCACGCCGTCGGGCAAGTCACCCAGTTCGGGCCGGTAGTCATAGTTGTTTGGTGTGCAGATCACGCCGGTCCGTGGATCACAGAGCTGATCGCTCGGCTGGCACCAGTGAAATGAGTTCGAATCGTTGTAGAAGACAATCGTCTCGTCATGCCCCAGTTCAGTCGGCTTGCGGTCCAGTATCGAGATGGTCTCGATGAATGACAGCTGGCCAGCCGGCTGGGACTTCTCAGGCTGCCGACCACAGAGCTTCATGGTCTCGACAAAACCGGCCGAGGAGAGGATCGACTTGGCGGACAGCTGGCGACCGTCGTCCAGTTCGACGCCGACTGCACGATCGTTGTCCAGCTGGATCCGCTTGACGCCGCTGCGCAACATCAATTCGCCCCCCAGTTCTCGGAAGCGTCGCACCAGCTTTCGCAGGATCAACCGGACGCCCTCGTAGGGGCGGGCAAACCCCTCCATGTAGATACTGCGGAACATGATCACGAACTGGGCATAGTCCATGTCATGCTGCCGTGCGTTGCCGTACCACATCAGCGGGCAGAGCAGCATTTCCTGGAGCAGTGGATTGTCGATGAACTGGGCCAGTTGCTGGCGGGCTGACTGGCCATAATGCTGTTCGGTGAGGTCGTCAAAGTCGGGCAACTGCTCAATCAGCTGGCGGTATCCGTCGACCTGGTCCGGAAAGGCTGCCGCCAGCTCGGCTGCCAACAACTCCGGATCGTTACTGAAGCAGAGCGACTGGTCGGGAAAAGCAATCCGGGATTTCTTTTGCGGGGCCAGATCCAGCTCATCCCAGCTTAGCCTGAGTTGCCTCAGGGACCGCGCCAGCGGACCACGGCGGGTGCCACGAGGAGTAAAGTTGGTGACGGCGTGCAGGCCGACATCATAGTCACGTCCACCCAGCCGATAGAATGAATTGAGCCCGCCAATGGTGTAATGGCGCTCCAGCACGCAGACTCGCTGGTCGAAGTAGGCGGCACGAATCCCGGCAGCCAGCCCGGACATGCCTGCCCCGATGATGATCGCATCATACACCGGTTAGCTCTCTTGAACCTCGCTGAGCAGTGGTTCCAGATAGGTAACGGTTGAGGACATCGTCACCAGTTCGCCGTAATCACCTTCCGGCACCTGGATGCGAAATCGTTTACGCAATTCCAGCACAATGTCCAGGAAATCCATGCTGTCCAGTTCCAGCTGCTCACGAAAAGGCTGGTTATCGTCCATGCTACTGATCTTGACCGTACTATCCGGATCCAGCCCAGTCAGAATGTCGATTATTACCTGGCGGATGCTCTCGGGTGTCATCCTTGATTCTCTCCTCGCAGCTACTGTGACGCTTCTACCGCTGGTCGATGTCGAAAGTGAACCCGCATTATCGCCAGTCGCGTTGCGCTGACAATGACGGGTAACGATACTTTTTGAAGTTGCTCCATAATTAGCTGCTTCCAGGGCTCTTTTAGACTCGCCCGATTATCACGGCTGAGTTAATTCCCAGCATGCCAAAGGAGTTATTCAAGAGGTAATCGATCTGGCCAATCTGGCGAGCTTCGTTGACAACCAGGCCAGCGATCTCACATTCCGGATCCAGCTGATCAATATTGATCGTAGGATGGCACATTCCATCTGAAAAAGTAAGCAGGTTGCCGGCAATCTCAAGTGCCCCCGCGGCCCCCATGGCATGACCGATCAGGCTCTTGGCATTGTTAAAATAGACCCCCTCGGCACCGGCAAAAGCTCTCCTCAGCGCCAGGCACTCCTGAATATCACCACTGGTCGTGCCGGTCGCATGCGTGCTGACCACACCCATCTCCGAGGGAGTCAGTCCGGCTCGCTTAAGTGCCAGCTCAATACACTCCTGCTGCCGCTCAGGATTGGGCAGGACAAAGTCCGAAGCGTCGGTGTTGATCGCGTGCCCCACCAGCTCGCCGTAGATCGTGGCATTGCGTTGGCGGGCAGAAGAGAGCCGTTCCATTACGTAAATACAGCCCCCCTCGGAAACAACAATGCCATTTCGATCTATGTCAAAAGGCCGCGATGCCTGTGTCGGATCGTCGTGGGACGCCAGTGCTCCCTGGCTCTTGAAGCTGGCAAAAATTCCAAATGTGTGAATGCTCTCGGAAACGCCTCCCGCCAGGGCCAGGTCGCATTCTCCCAGCAATAACATCTGGGCTCCCTGGATGATGCCTGCATTGCCGGCAGCACAGGCGGCACCGATCGTGTAGTGCGGGCCAACGATGCCGAGGCTCAAGGCAACCTCGCCGGCCGGGCTGTTCGCTACTGTGCGAGGATTGTGAAAGTGGGACCAGAAGGCGACGTCGTAATCGTAGCCACTGAGCTCGTGGATCTCGTTTTCGGTCTCCACGTTGCCGTGCTCAGTAATCCCCAGGTAAATGCCGATGCGGGAGCGATCGAGCTGGTCCAGCTCGTGGCCGGAATCCGCCACCGCTTGATTGGCACAGTAGATGGCGATACTGCCAGCCCGTGTGCCGCGGCGAATTTCGCGAGCCGACTGGTAAAGTTGAGCGTCGAAATCGCATATCCCGGCATGCGTCTCGCCGACATAACGAATCGAGTAATCCTGCACACCGCTGACCGCCGAAAGCAGATTGGCCCGGTATTCCTGCAGGTTGTTGCCATTGGGAGCCGTCAGACCCACACCGGTCAACACGATCCGCTGCTCGTCTGGACGAGGATTAGTTGTTTGGTCTGAAACCATCACGATACTTCCAGTATCCCCTCCGGGCGAACTTAGAAACTAGCGATTCCCGTTAGGATTGGCAAGCAAGGGAGTGGGGTCCGTCAGAAGCTGGCAGGCGACGAGTGAGGGCCGGTCAGGGATTACCCTTGATGGTGGACTGCAGGTGTGCAGTCAAACGCCGTAAGCCTTCACTGGTGCTGACAGCCGGTTCATAACCTAACTCAGTCCGAGCACGGTCGGTATTGAAGTAGTGAGAAGTCGAGAGTTGCCTGGCCAGGAATCGGGTCATGCTGGGCTCACCCGGCAATGGCAGCAGGCGATAGAAAAGCTCCAGCATGCCACCGACAGATGACGCCAGGCCGGCCGATATGGACTTGTCCACCGCCGCCACTCCACCGCAGGCCAGCAACTGGTCGATCCAGTCCCAGCAGTTGACCGGTTCAGCCTGGGTAATCCAGTAGGCCTTGCCCCGAATCGGGCTCTCGGCTGTCAATCGATCGGCGGCCAGCAGGTGTGCCTGGGCAGCGTTTTCAACATAGACCGTATCAACCACGTTCTTGCCCTCACCGACGCGGCGAAGTTTTCCCTGACGGGCTCGGTCCAACAAGCGGGGCAGCAGGTGATTGTCATGAGGCCCCCAGATCAAGTGGGGTCGCAAGGCACAGGTGAGCAGATTCGCATCGTCGCTGCTGAGCACCAGTTGTTCTGCCATCGCCTTGCTGCGTGGATAGTGGCACAACCAGCGTTTCGCGTAGGGGACCGATTCATCGACACCGCACTGCTCGCTGCCGTCAAACGTCACGCTCGGGCTGCTGGTATAGACCAGTTGAGAGACGCCAGCGGCTCGGCATCCATCGAGCACATGTTGCGTACCATCAACATTGATCGCCAGGTAATCTTTCCAGCGTCCCCAGATACCTGCTAGCGAGGCGACATGATGGACCAGGTCGACACCCTGGCAGGCCGCCGCTACCGCCTTAGCATCGCGCAGATCGCCCTGCAGCTGCTGCACACCACTGTGCTCAAGAAAGTCATAACTGCCACGCGAAAAAGATCGCACGTGATCGCCACGCTGAACATGCAATTCGACCAGATGGCGGCCCAGGAAGCCTCCTCCTCCGGTCACCAGGACCTGTCGTGGCTGGTTCACTGCTATTTCCTACGGCACAGGTTCGGCAACAGGCGGATCGGCGGGTGCCGGATCGACAACATCGGGTTCCCACATCGAGCTGGGTATTTCAAAGCCAATAAAGTCCTTGGAATCAAACCACGCCAAGGGCACAGCGACTCGGACGTAGTCTCCCGGCGGCGACTCGAATCGGAAGTAGACATCAACGATATCGACGTTCTGTTCCTCGCCTTCCTCCACGACCTCGATGTCGTCGTCTGTCCCCACACGGTCGAACTTGGTGTAGGGCGTTTGGCTGACAAGATCCAGCAGTTTCCCTTGCGCGTCCACCGCCACGGGCTCCCGTGGGTCGATCGAACCCGCGGGATACTCTATCGGCTCCGATCTCGGCGTATAATCGTCGTCCAGAAGTTTTTCAATTCGAACCTCGATATGAAATCTGCTGAATTCCTCGTCGTCCTCAGCGGGCATGATCGACGCTGTAAGGATACTCACGCGGGCTTTTTTTCCGATAACGCTTCTCGTCGTCGCAGCATCTCGCCAGGGACTTGTCTGCCGGATCGCCGTCTCTGCAGTCAACACGTCGAGGGGCTGCTTGTTCCCCTGACCTGCCACGTTCTTGTTCTGCTGGTCGCCATCAGAATTCAGCAGGGCCACAACGACGATCATGACCACGATCAGTGCTCCAATCGATGCCAGGATATAGAACAGCGGGCCGGCGGAATTCCGCCGCCGTCGCTGCAACATGCGGCCGGCTGCCGTACGATCTTCCTGCTCGGACTGATCCCCCGACTGAACGGCCGACTGCGGTGGCTGAGCAACCCCCTGGGATGGGGCCACTGGCAGGGCCCGAGACGGAGCTGTCGGCACCGCCTGGATCGCAGCTGGCGGCACTGGCTGTTGATCCACTACCGCTGCTGCCGGTTGAGGAGCCGGCGCCGCAGGCTGTGGCGGGGGAGATGCTGCGGCGGCCGCGGCGGTCCCGAACAGCCCTGGCACATGTGCTGCCAGAATCCACTGGTCCTGACCCACCTGGCAGACCATTGTCTGGGCGGTCAGGCTGCCCTCGCTTATCATCAGCTCCAACATCGAGACCGCGAAAGGACCCTTTGTTTGGCCGTCGATCTGGCAGTGCCAAAGATCCATCAACTGGACTCCGTGAGTTCTCGTGAGCTCCCAAGCAGGTCGGATGCTGACAGTTACAATCTTGCCATGTAATCACGTTATCGGCCAGCCAACATCGACGAGGGGAGTGAATCTGCCGACTCAGCCCAGCTGGCTGGTCACCCAGCCGGCCAGTTTTTCGCGAAAGATCTTGGCATTGTGGCGAATATCAACCGGCAGCGACGGATGCAGCAGGACGTCACTGACGCTGGCAGTCAGCGGATCTGCCTGGACATGCTGAAGCAATTGACGGGCAACTTCATTAGCTTCTGCTTCATCCTGGCAGGCCTTATCGGGCCAGAGCTCGGCCACCATCACAGCTCGCTGCTCAGGTCGCTGCCCAATTCCTACCAGTGCGGAACGATAGACTCGGGGATGATCATTCAGAATCGACTCGGCCGGCACCGTGTAGATCGTCTCCTCACCGATCTGCAGGCGCTGGGATTTTCGTCCACAGAACCAGAATCGCTGTTGTTCGTCAAGAAATCCGACATCGCCCATACGATGCCAGAATCCATCTCCGTCGTGGATCTTGTGGACCGCTGTTTGAGCTGGCAATTCAAAGTACTGCCGGGTGACCACCGGTCCTTTAACAATAAGTTCGCCGATCTGGCCGTCCCTCACTTCCTCAACCTGGCTGAACTGCTCCAGCGGCCTGTCGTCGATGGCAATCACCTTCCACTGGATGCCGGCAAAACGATTACCAACGCAAATACCCTTTCCAAGTTCGGCCTTGCGGTCGGCCAGCGCCAATCGTTCACTGGCCGAGATCGAGGCAACCGGCAGCGCCTCGGTGGCACCGTAGGGGGTAAACATCTCACCATCCGGGGCGATCGCAGCGCTGACTCGCTGCAGCACCCGCAGCGGCACTGGCGCGCCAGCAGAGAGGACACGGCGAAGGGAAGGGAGTTGAATCTGTTTTTCGTGGCAGCGACGTCCGACAGCTTCCCAGAGTGCCGGGCTGCCGAATGACTGGGTCACCTGCCACTGCTGGATTGGTCGGATAATCTCCTCGGGATCGACCTGGGCAGGCCGTGAGGGATCCATCCGCGGGATGATCGAGCTGACACCCATGGCAGCGTTGAACAACCCAAACAGCGGAAAAGCGGGCAGGTCAACATCGCTCGACTTAATCTGGTAGTGCTCGCGAATCTTTTCAACCTGCTGCGAGAAATTACCATGCTGATAGCAGACTCCCTTGGCCGGCCCGGTGCTGCCGCTGGTGAAAATGATTGCCGCCGGGTCATCCTCGGCGGCGGCAAAGGGACTGAACTCGGAACTCTCTCGAGCCAGCAGCTGGCGCTGCGTGCGGCCGCCCCAGAACCAGCGACGTCCAACGGTGACGTTGAAGCGAGCCTTGGGGAACTTCCGCCGCAGCAGACTTCGGACCGCCTGGGCCTTGCTAATCCCGACCAGCCCGTCCAGCTCCACCTGCTCAAGACAGCCCAGCAGCTGACGCCGGCCCATGCCAGGGTCGACCAGCACCATCACGGCGCCACTTTTGAGGAGTGCGAAGACCCAGAGGATAAAGTCCGTATTGAAGGGCACTGCCAGGGCGATACGCATGCCCGGCTTGACTCCCATTTCACAGAGGCCGGCTGCCAGCCGATCACTCTGCTGCTGCAGCTCGGCAAAACTCGTGCGATCGTAATCCGCCGGGTCGCTACCGCGAGCCGTTGGCATGGCCACGGCCAGCTGCTGGGGATGCTGCCGGGCATGATTGGCCAGCAGGTCGGCAACGTTGGCAGTAGTGGTCATTGTGCAGCTCCGCTGGTGTCGACCACAGTGAGTGGGCTTTCGGCTTCGTCATGCAGCCAGCGGTCGATCCAGTCCAGCAGCAGGTCTGCCACGTCAACCTGGTGCGCCGCAGCCAGTCCGCGCCAGCCCGGTACGCCATTGACTTCCAGTACCAGTGGAGTCCCGTCTGCTGCCTGGATCAGATCGACGCCGGCGATGAGTGCCCCCGTCGCGGCAGCAGCCTGCTGGGCCAGCAGCAGGCTATCGGGATCAACTGGGATTGGTTCGGCCGTGGCTCCGCGGCTGAGGTTGGACCGCCAATCGTCTGCCACGTGGCGGCGGATGGCGAACGCCTGGTCGCCCAGTAGCAGGACACGGGTGTCGAAGCCTGGTTGCGGAATAAACTGTTGCAGGTAGATCACGGCAGCCAGCCCGGTAAGTGCTTTGAAGGCCCGCAGCGCCACATCGGCATCCTCCAAGCGGCTGATACCGCGCCCCTCGCCACCGAAGATCGGCTTCAGTACGACATCGCCGCCGAGTTCTTCAAAGGCCTGCATGGCCGCCTCGGTCGACTGGCAGACGATCGTTGCGGGGATCGCCAGGCCGGCGTTCTGCAGGCAGCTCAAACTGAGGTACTTGTCGACGGCAATTTCTATCGCGCGAGGTGGATTGATGACCGGGACACCCTGCCGCTCAAGTTGTGCTAGCAGGTCCATGCGAAACACGACCTGTTCCAGCGAACCAGGTGGCATGGTGCGAACGAGCACGGCATCGAAGCTATCGAGTCGCTGATTGCCGGCCCAAATCGACTGGCGGCCCTTGTCGAGACGTGCCGAGACTGAGGAGAAGGGCAGCGCGATCAGCAGATGCTGACCATCCGCAGCTCGCTGCAGATCGCGAAAATACCAGGATTGGGGCGAGCCCAGGACTGCAATCCGCATGCTCGGCTCCTCGCTTCAAGAATCGGTGATGGAGGCGGCCAGTGACGATTGCAGCACGTCAGGTGCCAGCTGGCCAAAGGTCATGCGGTTTCCGCTCAGTGTGCTGACCAGGGTAATTCTGGCCGGACTGAACAGCAGCGGATCGATCTTGTAGAAGTCATGGTCGTACTGTTTGAAGACCTGCTGGAACGGTCGCCCGTAGTCGCTGGAACTGCAACTTGGTATGGCAGGCCCCTGGTCCTGGATCTGGTCATCATCGAGCCCGATCCAGATACAGACATCGCCACCATAGAGCACCGCGTCATTACTCAGTCCCAGAGCCACCAGATCGTCTTTGCCGGGTGGCAGCAAGGGAGCGGAACCTTCACCTCGCTCGATCAGGGCCAGGTCGATACCCAGCTGGTGCATTTTGTGGAGTGCCGTTTCCAGCGCACGAGCCACGACCTGGCAGATACCGGCCAGGCTGGCTGTCGGAGCGACTAGCAGCGTCAGTTGCTCGGCTGCCACGCCGCACTTGTCGGCGACCAGCTGACAAACATCCGGGCCCGGCAGCTGGCTCGCTTCCAGCACGCCGATCACGCGCTCGGGCCTTTCTCGAAAGCCGATATGATCGAAGAGTTCTTCGCCGCCGTAGGCGGCTCGCATCGGCCCGGAGGCCATCGCAAAGTAGTCCTCGTGACTGATCTGCCAGCCGGCGTACTGGGATGCCATGCAGGCCGCCAGCGGTTGTTCGCAGGCGACGGCAACCGATGGCCAGGAGGAGGCCGCATCGACTGGAGAAAGCGATTGAACGTCTGCCAGTCCGGCCAGGCAGACGTCGGCCATTAACAGCCCGGCTGCGGTCGATCCCGGCACATCGACACCACAATCGATGATCGTTGCTGACTGCTGGCTGGCATGGACGCTGACTGCGAAATCGTCCGGGTTTTCCAGCAGGGATTGGCAGCTGGCGAGGCCTCCGGCATTGAGTTCTATCATCCTGAACGCTCCGCCCGGCGGCGGGGCAGCTGAGTCAGCGGCCGCCGGTCTGCCCATGATGCCCGACCGCTGATCGATTCGCAACGGCTCGATGATGAAAGCGAGCCATCCATACCGCCCGGTTTCCCGAATTGCGGGCAACACCTACATTCATGGCAGCAGGGACGGGTCCCCAGAACTTGAGGAGTTCAGCTTGGCCAGCCTGACAATCGAAAACTACGTTAAGACGATCTACTTGATCTGCGCGGAACAGCAGGATAAGCCGGCTGCGACCGGCCAGCTGGCCATCGCAATGCGTGTATCACCCGGTACCGTTACCAGCATGCTCAAGACGCTGAGTGAATCGGGACTGGCTGAGTATCGCCCTTACGAGGGAGTTCGGCTGGCTGCCACGGGCCGTCGGCTGGCAATGCGAATCATTCGCCGCCATCGCTTGATCGAGACCTTCCTGGTCCGCACGCTGAATCTGAGCTGGGATGAAGTGCATGACGAGGCGGAAGACATGGAACACGCGGTCAGTGACCTGCTGATTAACCGCATCGATGCCTTCCTTGGATTTCCCACGGTCGATCCCCATGGGGACCCGATTCCGGCAGCCGACGGCACGATCGCCCCGGATCGAGGCACTCGGCTTGATCAGCTCGGTGCCGGTACAACTTTTCGACTTGTACGGGTGTTGGACCAGTCATCCAGCTTTCTCAAGTACCTCTCCGATGCCAGCCTGTCGGTGGACGGTGAAGCCTGCTTGAAAGAGATTCACGTGGAAGCGGGGGTGGTCAAAATCGAGATCGAGGGTAAGGAACTGGTGCTCTCATGCACGTCCGCTGAGCAGCTGCTTGTCGAGCCCTTGAACGCCGCTACACTGTCGGCGGATGTCCCAGAGCTCGCCTGATCATCGAGAGCTGGCCGCTATGCAGTGCCTCGTGCCAGATGGCCGTCTCGAAGACGGATGCGACATCCGGCATGAAGGCCGGTGTCCCCTCGGGCGTCGATTCATCCAGCTGCTCGTCTTCCAAGCCTGCCAACAGCGTCAGCAGTACCTCACGTCGTTGCTGCATGTACTCCAGCAGATCTTCCACCGCTGGATAGCTGCTGAAATCAGAACTTGGTTGAGACCCCATGCCGAACTGGTCGCCAAAGTTCTCCAGCGAGTTATCCTGGTCGGGCGCCAGCATGGAGATCATGAAATTGTCGGTATTACCCATGTGGCCGACGAACCAGAGGGCATGGTTGCCTCCCTCGTGAAGCTGGTGGATCCAATCGGAAGGGGACGTGAAGTCACTCAGCAGCCGCAGGCTGAATTTACGAGCGTTTTCCAATCGTCCCTTGAGTCGCTCACGTTGGTTCATGGCAACTTCTCCTGAGGGTGCAAGTTTCGCAAAGGTCCGAGGGCGCCGAGTGCACCAACTTATATCACCGGCTCCTGACAGTTCCCACCAGTGGCCGCTAGAATAACAGGGCTGGCTGAAGGACCCTGTCAGCGGTGACAGCCGACGGTTGATTACCACTTGAAGTGCCAGGGGGGAAATCGTACAAACCAGTTGACGTCCTCTACTGGACCCTAGGGACCCTCGCAAGGAGGAGCCGTGAACCGGGTCAGGCCTTAACCGGAGCAGCCCTAAGCGGGGTACTTCTGTGCGAGGGTCTCTTGGCTCCAGTGGAAGCCGGATCTGCGGGGAGATCGCGTGCAGCGACGCTCCCCGTTATTCCATGGTAAGGAAGCTGTGCCGATGGCAGGTCACGACAACGACAGTCCCTCATCCAGCTCGGATACCGCTCACAAGTACACGGTGGTGGCACGGCGGTACCGCCCGCAATTCTTCTCCGAGTTGGTTGGCCAGGACCAGGTTGCCCAGGGACTGGCGAATGCCATTCGGCAGAATCGTGTCGGGCACGCCTACCTGTTTACGGGTGCCCGCGGCATCGGCAAGACTTCGACCGCTCGAATCTTCGCCAAGGCCCTGAATTGTGTTGAGGGGCCGGCTGAAGAACCCTGCAACACATGCGACATCTGCCTGGGAATCACCGATGGCAGCGACATCGACGTGTTGGAGATGGACGCTGCCAGTAACCGTGGCATCGACGATATTCGCGATCTGCGCAACAACGTCAACATCCGTCCCAGTCGGGCTCGCTACAAGATCTACATTATCGATGAAGTGCACATGCTGACGCCCGAGGCTTTCAATGCGCTTCTCAAGACCCTGGAAGAACCACCTGGCCATGTGATCTTCCTGTTCTGCACGACCGAACCTGACAAGTTGCCGATCACGATCCGCTCGCGCTGCCAGCGTTACGATTTTCCACCGCTGGATAATTCGACCATTATTGAGCGATTGCTGGCGATCGCCAAATCCGAGGGACTCGATGCCGACGAGGATGCCCTGCGTTTGATCGCCCGCCGGGCCAACGGTTCCATGCGAGATGCGGAATCGCTGCTGGAACAGCTGCTAACCTTCTCCGACTCCACCATCAGCCATGACGATGTCCACAGGTCGCTGGGAACGCTGGGTAGCGATCGGCTCAGGGAACTGGCCCAGCAGATCATCGACAATGCTTCTGATCACGCCTTGGCGTCACTCGATGCTGCCTTCGACGCTGGCCTGGATGCCCGACCACTACTGGAACAACTGCTGGGTTACTTCCGTGATGTGATGGCAGCCGGCGTCGGTTGCCCAGTGGCAATGATGCGGCATACAGAACCGGAGCAGTTCGAGTTGGTCTCGGAGCACGGCCAGTCACTGGGACTCGAGACCACCATGGCCCTGCTGGAAGTACTGACTGAGTCGCTCCAGCGAATGAAGGACAACCCGCACGCTCGTACGATTGCCGAAATGACGATCGTGCGAATCTGTGCTCTGGACAAGCTCGATTCGCTCCAGGACTGGCTGACAGGGGAGGCTCCAGCAGCGCCTGCACCAGCTCCGCCAGCAGCGCCTGCAGCAGCTCCGCCAGCAGCGCCTGCAGCAGCTCCGCCAGCAGCGTCTGCAGCAGCTCCGCCAGCAGCGTCTGCACCAGCTCCGCCAGCAGCGTCTGCTCCAGCTCCACCAGCAGCAGCTCCGCCAGTGCACAAGACCGAGCCGCCAGTCGCAGCGCCGGTGGTACAGGACTCGACTGCCGACGACGTCCCACCGGCTGACCCGGCTGCGCAAAAAACAACTGAAGAGCCACCAACAGGGGACCACGTTGCCGAGGAATCTGTAGCAATATTGAACGAATCGTCGCTACCCGACATTTGGCAACAAGTGCTGTCGGAGCTAGGAGATATGACGGCTGATTACCTCCGTGCGGCAGAATCTGTAGCAATTTCCGCGCCAAATCAACTGGTCGTTCGTTTTCCCGCGGGCTATACTCACCCGAAAGAGTCGTGTGAACGGCCTGAACGACGGGAAAAGATAGAGAAGCTGCTGGCAAATATCACTGGCACGCGGGTCAAGATCCACTGCGAGTTGATGCTCGCCAGCCAGGATGACGCAGCCCCACGGGCGCCACGAACGGCGCGAGAAAAAATGCGTGAGGCGGAGCATGTGCCGCTTGTCCGCGAGGCGATGGAAGTTTTTGACGCTGACATAGTCCGTGTCGAATCCGAACCAGATGTGGACGAATAAGGTGCCGGGTCGCTAAGTTCCGGTATTGCTCCTGGGAGTTCTCTTCACTCTCGTCCGCTGCCAGTCACATCTCTACCAGCCGGTTCGTCTGGTACTGTCACGACTCCCGGGATCCCCTGGAACGCGAAAGCTGTAAAGGAGTTGCTGTGTTTTCATCCTTCACCAACATGATGTCGATGGTTCGCAAGGCCCAGGAAATGGGCGGGCGTATGCAGGGATCTAATGAGCAGTTAAAGCGCGAGCGAGTCACAGGGAGTGCCGGTGGCGGCCTGGTAACAGTCGAGCTGAATGGAGTTGGCGAGATGTTGAGTCTCAAGATCGACCCGTTGCTACTGGAGCGTGGCGAGCTAGAGATGATCGAAGACCTGCTGCCAGCAGCTGTTAACCAGGCGCGGGAGAAGGCCAGCCTGCTGCATGCTGAAGCGATGCAGGAGATGTCGGCCGACATGAACATGCCCGGCATGGCTGACATCCTGGAAAAACTTGGTGGCATGGTACCCGCCGAGAGTATCGATGCCGTCAAAGACGAACTGGAACCAGAAAACAAGGACGACTGAAGATGGAACAGGTCAGTCAATCTGTCGCTCACCTGGTCGATCAACTGGCTCGTTTGCCAGGCATCGGTCGCAAGTCCGCCGAGAGGCTGGCCTACCACCTGCTGCGCGTTCACAAGAGCGAGGCGCTGGAACTCTCGACTGCCATCCACGAAATGCGTGAAAACGTGCGGTACTGCGACGTCTGTTACAACCTGACAGAAAATCCGCTCTGCCCGATCTGCCAGGACAGCCGCCGGGACCCCAGCCTGCTCTGCGTTGTTGAACAACCTCGCGACTTGATGTCGCTCGAACAGGCCGGCGTTTACAGCGGCCTTTACCACATTTTGCTTGGCCGGATTGCTCCACTGGAGGGAATCGGCCCAGAGCAGTTGATGATCGAATCGCTGCTGGCGCGAATCAAGCAGGGGGATTTCAAGGAAGTCATCCTGGCCACCAACCCGACGGTCGAGGGTGACGGCACAGCACTCCATATTTCCAACTTGCTGGCAAACCTGCCGGTCAATATTACCCGACTGGCCCGTGGAATAACCACCGGCAGCATCCTCGAACACGCCAACAAGGAAATCCTGGCCGACGCGATTACCGGTCGCCAGGCATTCTGACCACCACAAACAGGCTCGTATGCGACTCTCCTTCGGACTCGAAACCCGACAGCAGCAAACCCAAAAGCTCGATCCTCGCATGATCCAGTCGATGGAGATTCTGCAGATGGCGACTGCTGCCCTGCAGGAACGAGTCGACCAGGAACTTGCTGAAAACCCCACCCTGGAAACCGAGGATGTGGACCCGCTGCTGCCAGAACAGGAGTTTGACGAGGAGAACCCGGACTCTCCCAGCGACAACGAGACCGAGATGGTTGTCGGTGAGGATGCCAACAGCGACGACTTTGAGCGTCTGCTGAAAATGGACCAGGAATTTCCGGACCATTTTGGCGATGGTCCTCGACCTTCCACCAACTACTTGCAGACCATGGCCGATCGCCGTCACGATGCGATCAGCAACATTGAATCCCGGCCCGTCTCGCTCAATGACCACCTGCTTGGCCAACTGGGTGAACTCACGCTGGCGCTGCCCATCTATCAAATCGCCGAGCGGATAATCTCCAGCCTGCGAGCCGAAGATGGCGGTTACCTGCGTGCCAACCTCGTCGACCTGTTACCGCCCGAAGCCAACCAGCTGCAGCTGGATCAAGCCGAGCAGGCCCTGGCGGTCGTTCAGCAGCTGGATCCACGCGGCGTGGCCGCTCGCAATTTAGAAGAGTGCCTGCTGAATCAGCTGCCTGCCGACCAGCCCGGACTGGATGAACTACGGCTGTTGATTGCGAATCACCTCGAGGACCTGCGCGACAACCGCTTGCCCCTGATATCACGGGCCACGGGAATGGCAATTGAGCGGATCCAGGACGTCGCCCAGGAGCTGAGGACGCTGGACCCCAAACCAGCCAGCCAGTTTACCGGGCAGCATATTCCCAAGGTCGTTCCAGATGTGATCGTCGATCGCCAGGAAGGTGGCAAGTACGAGGCCCTGGTGGAAGAGGGAAATACACCCCGCCTGCGAATCAGCAATTATTATCGTCAGCGACTACAGGACCCAACGGCCAGCCGTGAAGAAAAGGACTACATCAAGCAGAAGGTGATGGGAGCCCAGTGGCTGATCAAGTCCATCGAACAGCGGGGCTCGACCTTGCGGCGAGTGGCGCAGGCCATCGTCGATTACCAGCAGGAGTTCCTTGAGCATGGACCGGACCACATCGTACCGCTCAAAATGCAGCAGATAGCGGACCAGGTTGGCGTTCATGTGACCACAGTCAGCCGTGCTGTTGACGACAAGTGGGTTCAGACAGCTCGTGGCATTTTCCCACTCAAACGATTTTTTGTAGGCGGTACAGTTGGATCTGATGGCGAAGATGTTGCTTGGGACCGGATTCGCATCAAGTTGCAGGAGGTCATCGACGCGGAGGACAAATCAGCCCCTTACAGCGACGATGGACTGGTCCGGCAATTGGAAAGTCACGGCATGAACGTGGCTCGCCGTACGATCACCAAATACCGCAAGAAGATGGGAATCCCCAGTTCTCGGCAACGCAAGGACTGGACACAAAAGAGTCAGACTCCGTAACATGTGGGCAATGCAAACCAGTCCGTGTTGCAACCCGGCCTGTCACCGGCAGCGTGACTGCCTGGCACAACCTTGTTCGTCAATGGTGAGTTTCTGATGCGATGTCCTTTTTGCCAGGCTGACAACGATCGCGTGCTCGACTCGCGTGCCACGGCCGACGGCTACGCTATCCGTCGCCGTCGCGAATGCCTGCAATGCGACCGTCGCTACACCACCTATGAACGGCTGGAAGAACTTTCCATCAAGGTGGTCAAGAAGGATGAGGTGCGTGAACCCTTCGACCGTGACAAGCTGCGCCACGGGATTCTCAAAGCATGCTGGAAGCGGCCGATCAGCCACGACATGATCGACAACATGATCACCCAGCTGGAGAGCGATATTTACGGCGATTTTGATACCGAGATTGCCTCGGGCGCGATCGGTGAAATGGTCATGCGGCAACTCAGTACCGTCGACCAGGTCGCCTATGTGCGGTTTGCCAGCGTCTACCGGGAATTCAAGGACGTGCAGGACTTTGTGGAAGAACTGCAACCGATCCTGCAGGAACATTACGAACGCAGCCGCGAAGAATAGCCAACCCGCTGGTCGGTCTTGGCGTCTCTGCGGTCAGCTTTCCTCGAATTCAGCCTGACTAATCTTCGCGCTTGAAATGGCCGCTGCGTCCGCCGGTTTTCTCCAACAGACGCACGCTGGCGATAGTCATTTCGCGGTCGATCGACTTGCACATGTCGTACACGGTCAGGGCCGCCACCGAGACGGCCGTGAGGGCTTCCATTTCCACACCAGTTCTGGCGGTCACGCGGACCAGTGATTCGATCCTGAGTTGCTGATCATCGACCGGCTGCAACGACAACTCAACGGCGTCCAGGCCCAGCGGATGGCAAAGCGGTATCAGCTGGGCGGTATTCTTGGCGGCCATGATTCCGGCCAGCCTGGCCACTTCCAGCACATCTCCCTTCTGGAAGCCACCTTCGCTGATCCGCGAAAGCGTGGCGGGCTGCATCTGCACGAGCGCCTCAGCCCGGGCTGTCCGCGTGGTGACCTGCTTGTCGCCCACGTCGACCATCCGGCTGGCTCCCTCTGCGTCGAAATGCGTCAGCTCGTCCATACCCTGATGTTCCCGAAAGTCCGGCCTGCGAGGAATGCAGCGAGTTCATCTTAACGTGGCTCGGAGCAGGTCGTCGAGAGCCAGGCGAATTGTGCGACGGGGAAGCTCCGTGCGCAAAAAAACACCCGGTCCAGAAATCTGAACCGGGTGTTTCGCTTGTGCTAGGCAGTTGCCTGGCCTGTCAGCCACCGTTGTGGCTTCAGACAAGCTCCTTCTTTGCACCGATCAGCGTTCGCAGTCGTTCAGCCAACAACTTGGCATCGAACGGCTTCTTGAACGTCTCATTGATGCTCGAGCGATCAAGGCTCATCGAACTGCCGGAATCGGGCAGCAGGGCGATCAGAATCGTCTCTGAAAAGTCGCTGTTGCGACGAAGATTCTGACAGATCTGCATGGCTTCGAGTTCACCGATCGAGAAGTCGACGATGATGCAGTCCGGGTTGAAGCTTTCCGCCTGGATGCCCGCTTCAAATCCGCTGGCAGCAACTGCCACTTTGAAGGAGCGCTCCTGGGGCAACTCACGTTTCATGTTTTCGATCAAGACCTGGTCTTGTGCCACTATCAGCACCTTGGCCAGAGCTTCATCTTCAAGGTCACCGAGGGGCATGCCATGTTCCTTGAGGAACTTGATCAATGAATCCCGCGGAATCCGACGATCCTGTGAGCCTGGAATTCGGTAGCCACTGAGGCGACCCGAATCAAACCATTTGCTCACCGTGCGAGGAGCCACCTTGCATATTTTGGCGACCTGTCCTGTTGTGAAGACCTTCATCACAGGTTCTCCGTTGCTATCTGTTTGCATCGATAACGAGCCGCTGCTGGGCAGTGACCCGGACCCCTGGGCACTCGTGTTGCTATCCTCCGGTGAGGTAGCTGCCTGTCGACTGTGGGGGTCAACAGGCCACATGTGAACTGGGTTGGGGCTACGTGTTCGCTTCTCCTTCGTGATCCGGGGCCAAACTGTTGTCCAGCCCTTTTTCACAACAAGTTAGGGATCGACACGGACTGAATATGCCAATCCATTGGCACGGCTCAGTTCGTAATTGACCCCCGCACTCGGCGAAGTGCAGTCGTCCATCCAGGGTGGGAGAACCCCACTCGAGCAGGCCTGCATAGGGCCATATGCCTAGACAGCTCTAGGGTAACCCGATTGGTTACCCGTAGCGCGATGTCCCCCCTGAATGTTTTGGAAACCCAGATTGCAAAACCTGTGCTTCCAAAGGTATTTTTCGATTCTTCGACCCGTATGACTTTAGTAAGTTCCACGGTTAATGACGGCCAGACGAGTTTTACCTGTGAGTCGGGTGATAACAGGCTGCCGGAAAATCTCCGTAAGTGGTTATGACACCTACACTAATGCAGCCGGCCATGGCCAGCCGGCCGGTTTCTGCCTGCCGAAATGAGGGGCAGTGTTTTTCGGCTAGGGAACGTCTTCCGGTCACATATCGCGACATGAGCGTGACGATTGTAACGACTAGCGAGTTTGTGACGTTATCGCGCAGCGGCCAGATCAGGCCGCCTGGTCCTTGATGGACCGCTCCAGCGCCTCTGGTTTGATGTGTCCATCGTTCGTCACATCCTCGAATCGCACCGAGACTTGCTTCGATACGCCCGACTCCTGCATGGTCACGCCATAGAGCGTGTCAGCAGCTGTCATGGTCTTCTTGGAGTGGGTCACGACGACAAACCGGGTGGAGTCGAGAAAGTCCTTGAGAACGGCAATGAACCGCCCCTTGTTAGCTTCGTCAAAGGGCGCGTCAACTTCGTCCAATACACAGAATGGGCTGGGTCGAAACTGAAAAATTGCCAACAGCAGCGAGGCTGCCGAGAGAGCTCTTTCACCGCCACTCAGCAGCGACATGTGAATGGGTGGTTTACCGGGTGGCTTGGTGATGATGTTCACACCCGCTTCCAACACATCGTCGTCCCCTTCCAGCACGATATCAGCTTCTCCACCTCCAAACACCTTTCGGTACAGTTTGGCGAAGTTGCCGCGAATGATCTCTATCGTCTCGGCCAGCAGGCGACGGCTATCACTGTTGATCCGCTGAATGATTCGTTCCAGCGTCTGCTTGGCCTCGCTCAGGTCCTGGAATTGTGAGGAGAGCGTCTGGAATCGAGTATCCAGTTCATCCAGTTCATCCAGTGCTTCCATGTTGACCGCACCGGCGTTGCTGATCTTCTCGCGCAGGCCGGCGATTTCTTCATCCACCTGCTGCCGCTCGCTGTCCTCCTCGTCCTGCGGATCCGTTTCAACCTCCTCGGCTTCGCCAATTTCGACTCCGTAGTCGTCACGCATACGTTGTTGAAGGTTGGTTCTTTGCAGCTGATGTTCGCCGAGTGCCAGTTCGTGTTGATGGATTTCCTGCTGAAGCTGCTGAGTTTGCTCTCGCGTCTGCTGCACGCTGACGACAAGTTCCTCACGTTCACTGCTGCCCTGTTCCAATTCGCTGGCCAGCTGGCTGGAACGCTGCTGCAGTAGTTCCTTGTCGAGATAGAGTTTCGCCAAGCGCGACGTCGCAGCGAGAATCTGCGACACGCTGTCGCCAATACGACTTCCCAGTTGTTGCAAT
>CAUZOB010000092.1:0-18537 GCA_963581185.1 Planctomycetota bacterium
GCAACCCTCTATCCGCGCTGGAGCTGCTGGTTTGCGGCGGCCATCCCACTTGTCGCCCTGCAGCGGATCTGCCACCTGGAACATTTTGTCAGCGATACGCTCAGCGGAGCTGGTATTGGTATCCTGGCGAGCGTTTTTGTCCTGCGGCATCGGCTCTGGGATTTCCTGACACCAGCCACACCTGCGGGCGAGGAGTCGGAGCCGGATTAATTCCATTGTCAGGGCCGGCCTGTCAGGCCTACAATTCAGTATTGCCCGTTCGGAACCCGGGCAAAATGAGAACACGGAACAGAGAGCGAGACTATCATGCGACAGCTTATTGTCCAGGCAAGCCTGCTGGCGATGCTTGTACCGTCAGCCCTGCTGGCGGAGCCACCCTCTAAAGAGTCAGAGCCACGTAAATATCACGAAATCTATAACGACATGCGGACGCTTCTGAAAATGGAAGCGACTGCGGCCAGCGACGCGGAACGTGTTGCTGTGATCCACGAGATGCTGCCGCTGTATCGTGAATTGGCCACCGATCCTCGGCTCGCATTGAGCCCCACGCTGCAGAAATACCGCATTCAATTACGATCCCGGTTGATGCTCATCCAGGCCCGACTCAAACGGCAACTTGCTCGTCGACCGGAACAAGCCGTTCGATCGCTGGCCGATCTCACGACCGATGCCGTCGCTGACCAGCTCTCGCTGGTCGGCAGCACGGCTGGCGGTCCCGGTCGCTTGTTCGCCGCCAAGGGTGCTTTCGGCGGAGGTGCCAGGAGGCCCGATTATGGTCAGGCGCTTGTTGAGTTGATCCAAAACACGATCGCTCCGGATTCCTGGGACGTCCGTGGCGGGGCCGGCGTGATCGTCTATTACGCCCCGCTTCACTGCCTTGTCGTGCGAGCCACCTCCGAGGTACACCACAGGATCGGCGGTGCCGTGGGCGTGTTACGGAAAGTCGGTAACTAGTTGCGGTGAGCGTAAAGGGCGAGTCGACCTCCATTGAAGGGTCGACCACTTATCCCGTCCGCTGCACTTAACCTGTCCGCTGGCGGGACTGAATCGGCTTATTGTCCGCCTGCTGTGGCGCAGGGCTGCTCGGCCTATCCAATCAGACAGACCAGTTTATACTGAGTTGTTGCAGCGGTAGTACCGCAAGCGTCCAGTAATCGACCAAGCATGATCGGTCTGCTTTGAACCAGTTTCCAAGTACGTCACCGCAGGATCTGATCGACAACTTTGAGTTGTTCGACGAATGGGATGATCGTTACCGCTACATGATCGAACTGGGTAACGGCCTGCCGCCATTGGATGAAGTGGACCGTCGCGAAGAAAATCGTGTCCAGGGCTGTGTCAGCAACGTCTGGCTGGTGGTGGAAGAGAACGAGGATGGTACGCAGGACTTCCAGTTCCGCGCCGACAGCGATTCTCAGCTGGTCAAGGGGTTGATCGCGATCGTGCTGATCCTGTATAGCGGACAGTCGCCTCAGCAGGTTGTGGAATACGATATCCAGACGATTTTCGACCGCCTGGAACTCTCCCAGCATCTCAGCCGTTCTCGATCCAATGGCCTGTCGTCGATGGTCCGGCGGATAATCCTCCTGGCCACGCAGCAACAGGCACTGGCGCCGCCTCCCCCCGTTGAGTAATCGATTCATGCCGGCGCGCCACGCGTGCAGCGGAGTTGTTCTATGACCACGCAGACCACGGTGATTACGATTTTTCTGATCGTGGCAGCCTCGCTGGTTGGCGGAGCAGCACCGTTGTTTATTCGACTCAGTCACACCCGCCTGCAAATGCTCTTGAGCTTCGTTGGCGGACTGTTAATCGGAGTCGGTGTGCTGCACATGCTGCCGCATGCCGCCTTGGAACTCGATTCGGTCGATACAAGTGCCCTGGCGTTACTGGTTGGGCTGGTCGGCATGTTCTTCCTGACTCGTATATTCCATGTTCATCACCATGGCTCCGAGGACGAACATGACCAACACCAGGCCACCGAGGGGACCGATACCATCAGCTGTGATCACCACAGCGGGGAACTCGGCTGGCTGCCACTCGGAATCGGACTGGCCTTTCACTCCCTAGTGGACGGGGTCGCCCTGGCGGCAACCTTTCATGTCACGCGCCACGCTGACCAGTCTCACTGGTGGTTGGGAGCCGCCCCGCTGTTGGCCATCCTGTTACACAAACCGTTTGACTCACTGTCAATCTGCTCGGTCATGATCGCCCGCGGCGTCAGCCGGCGGCAAGCCATGCTGGCGAACCTGTTGTTCGCGACGATCACCCCACTGGGTATCATCCTCTTTCAACTTGGCTTAGCCGAAGGAACTATCGCCACCCGCGCCATCGTTGGCTGGACCCTGGGGATTTCCGCCGGTGCATTTCTCTGTATTGCGCTGGGCGATATCCTGCCTGAAGTCCGCTTTCACTCGCATGATCGAGTCGCACTTTCGACAAGTTTACTGGCTGGCATCCTGGTGGCTGTTCTCATTCGCTTCGCCGAACCGTCTCATTCACACGAACCGGCAGCGACACCACAACAGTCGCAGCAGCCAGCAGAGCAAGACGCGTCGGAGTTGGTCGCCTCGAGATGGCGGCCAGCAGCGTTGACTAGCCACCGTTTAGCCAGCGGCGAGCGAATTGCTGAGCCTGCAGCCGATTGGCAAACTGGCGGATCAAGGTCTTGGTATTTGCCTCGTTGGCGCCTGCAATTCCCCCAACTGTCTTGTCCCGCCACTGTTCGGCGAGGCGCGAGTTGTGGAACAGGTTAGCCTGCCGCGCCACCCGGGTTCCGTTATGGTGTGCGATTAGCACTGCGAAATGGGGCCATTCTGCGAACGGATCCTTGTACGGTAGCTTCTCCAGGTAGACAGCAAGTCGCTGTTCAAGCAGCGGCAATTCAGTCTGAAACGTCTGCTTGAAGAGTTCCAGATGTTTGGGCACGGTACCGTCCGCAGACACCTCGTAACCACCTTCCAGCGGTCCAAGCTTGTTGAGTTGCTGCAGGTAGGCATTAAATTGCGCCTTGCGGGTCTTGGCCAGGTAATGAGTCAGGGCCCAGGCGGAAGCATAACCTGTTGATGTCAGGCGTGCCGCGGTCACCGTCTTGCCGATCCAATCGCCGTTCAGCTCCTCGCCCGCCAGGCTCTTGAGGAAGTTTTCCAGCTCGTACATCCGCAAATCGTTGACCTGGCCAACTCCCTTCCAGCGATTGCGTTCACCGAGTGAGGTAGGCGCCATAAACTCGGCCATGCCTTCGGTGATCCACATCGGCCAGGCCGAAAGTCGACGCTGGAAACCGATGTTGTGCAGGATCTGGTGAACTCCCTCGTGAGCTATCGTGTTGATCGTCTGTTGCCGAGCGAGTTCCGCTTTGAGCCCCGCCAGCTTGGATTCCTCGTAAAGCACCACTTTGTTTGTGAGCGTGTGGTAGTAGGCAATGATCCCGGCCGGCGTACGGCGATATTGCTGGAACTGGTCGTCATTTTGGAACATCAGCACAACCAGCGGGATTTCCGGTTCGTGCACTTCAATGCCACGCAATCGGGCGTAGCCGACCGCGCCTGGCAACATCTGTTCCAGGATCCGGCTGGTGTCGCGGGCAAACGTCTGGGAGGTGTTATAAAGGAACAGGTAATGCCGAGTGCTCAACGATTTGAAACCCGCCAGCGGACCTTTCTTGAGATCCGCTTCGAGCTGCTCAACGGTTGCTGGCTTGAAGGGCCGTTCAGTCGCAGCTGCCTTGTCGAACGATCGGGCCACCAGCTCGCCGTCAGGAAGCATAACCAGGTGATATTGACCGACGTTAATTTGGACCGTGGCGACCACCGCCCGTCCCTGCTCGTCCAGAGTCGTTACGCGGGGAAACTGTGGCGGGCTGGCTATTCCTGGTGGAATGTCGAAACCATAGCCGCGCAAATCGAGTGGTCGGTCCGTTGGTTGAGCAAAAACGGCGTTGTGCGGTTGAAGTAGGGAAAAAATACAGCCGATCAAAACAGCACGTAAAACAGGCACATTTAGCCTGTATACACGGCCTGAACGTCCAACGACAGATTCACTACAATCCGACAATTCGCTTAGATCCTGCCCAAAGAGACTGTTTTTTCCAGTTTTACCCCGAAACGTCCCGCCACTACCCTAGTTTAATCATAAGCTTCCGTGGAGCTACCTATGGGTAGTACCCAACCGGCGTGAACAGCAGCACAGAAAGCTCTTGTTGTAACGCCAACTGATTTTGTATAACCACTTTTACCACAAGAGGTTAGGCTGGATCAACGAGAGATTTCAGTGGCCATCGAGGAGACGCCTGCCGCCTGGCAGGTATTCCGATAACTTGGGCCATTGCGAGACGGGACACCCCTGTCAGAAGATCACAGCCTTGAAAGGGTAGCGATTGATGCGTCATACAACTCAACAACCTGCCAATTTCGTTCTACTGCTGGCACTGTTGGTTCTCCTCGTTGGGAGTCCACGTCCTGCCATCCTGCAAGCTCAGGAAAGCGCCCCGGACGAAGCGGTCGAGGTCGACGCCGAGGCCCCTGCGCCGCTGCCCGATCCCCTTGTCGGTGTACTCGCCGACATCCTGGCTGGTGCCGAGTCGGAACGTCTTGAGCTGACCGATGCTAACCGCGACAAGTTGACCGTGCTGGTTGGCCAGCGTCGCGAGCAGGGTGCATCCTATATTGAGACGATGACTGAACTGCCCCAGGCCGAAAAGCTCATCAAAATTCACGCTTTCCAGTCGGAATCTCTACGACTGGCAATGGAAATACTGAACGTCGAGCAGCGTAGCGTAGTGCAGCAGATGAACTTGCGTCAGCAGGGTTTGATTTCGATTGCTGAACCGCAGATTGCCCGCACGCTTGGATTGACGGAAGATCAAGAGAAGGCCGTCGGCCAGCTAATCATGGCTGCCATTAGCCAACCTCCAGCCGAAAAGCTCGAAGAACAACGTGCCCGCCGGACTGCCCTGGACACAGAGCTCGATGAACTCCTCAGCGAGAACCAGCGCGCTGTCTGGACCCAGATGATTGGTGTGGAGCTGGTCGCTGCAGACGACGCCGACCCAGAACCTGCCGATGAGCCTCCAGCAGCAATTCGCACTGCCGACGGCGATATCAAGCTCCGATTCAGCTTCCGCTTCACTCCCTGGGAAGACGTCATCAATTGGTTTGTTGAGCAAGCCGAACTGTCGTTGCAGATGGACGGCCCTCCTCCGGGCACATTCAATTACACCGACACTCGGTTTTACACGCCGGCGGAAGCTCTTGACCTGATGAACGGCATCCTGCTGACGCGTGGATACACACTCGTTCGCCGCCGACAGCTGCTCACTCTAGTCAACCTCGAAGACACCATCCCGGACGTCCTGGTTGAGTTCGTGCCGCTTGACGAACTGGATAGTCGGGGCGAATACGAGTTGGTTAAGACTCTTTTCCAGCTGGTAAAGATGACACCTGAAGAGGCCCAGGCTGATTTACAGAAGCTGATTGGCGCCCAGGGCAGCATCATGATTTTCCCGGCGGCCAAGCAGGTCCTGGTTCAGGAGACTGCCGGACGGCTGCGGACGCTGCGTACCATCATCGAATCGGTTGAAAAGCCGCGGCAGCTTGGTGAAAGCACGATCACGGAACTAGAACTCAAATATGTGCCTGCCGAGGACATCCTGGTGGTGGCACGAGTCATGCTGGGGCTCGGTGACGAAGATAATCGGGCTGAGGGTATCAGTTTTGGTATCGACCCACTGGGTGCCAGGATTTTCGTCACCGGTGACGAGGAAAAGGTCGCTTTGATCAAGGACCTGGTCACGCGAATGGACAAGGATCCGCTGGATGGCGCCGTGGCAGCTGAGCCGGGTGAAACACCCCAGTTGCAGACTCATAGCATCCAGGTTGCCGATCCGACGACGGCATTTGAGGTCTTGCAGACGATGCTAGCTGGTTTGCCCGACATTCGCATGGCGCTCGATCCATCGACCAACAAGATCATTGCCTTCGCCCGACCCAGCGAACAGGCCACGATCCGGGCCGTGATTGGCGAGTTGGAAGGTGAAGTTCCTCAATTCGAAGTCATTTCTCTGAAAACACTGGAACCCTCCATGGCCCTGGCCATGATCGGCAACATGTTCGGCGGGGATCCTGAAGCGGAGACATCCGACGGACCCAAGGTGACAGCCGATCCGGTAACGATGAAGTTGTTTGTGCGAGCCACCAATGCAGAGATGGTCGCGATCAAGGAGATGATTGCACGGCTGGAGGCCGAAAACACAGCCACCACGGGCGGCAATATTCGCCTGATTCCCTGGTCCGGCGACAGTGCCATTGAAGCTGTCGATCGTGCCGGACGTTTCTGGCAGGGTGGCAACCGTATCCGCATCATCACCCCATCCGATCGCAATGGATCCAACCTCGATCTGCGTCGAACCAACGACGATCCGCAGGGCGAGCCCGCTGGCAATGAAGCACCAGCGGCGACGCCCCCGCCCGGGCCGCAAACCAGCGCTCCCGCAGCTCGACCGTTGACATCGACTGATGGCAGCGGTTCGAACGTGGCGACTCTACAATTTACAAGCGAAACCACAACTGCTGTTGAGCAGTCGGCTGCAGCAGCCCAACCTGCAACGGGTACCGGTAGCGATATTATTGTCGAGGTAACACCCGACGGAATCTTGCTGATTTCTGAAGACCTCGATGCGTTGGACCGATTTGAGACACTCTTAAGGACCCTGATGCCGCCATCAGCCGGTATCAGCGATCGACGAATCACGATCTTCTACCTGAAATTTGCCAAGGCGGATGTCGCCTCCCAACTTGTACAACAGATACTCAGCGGCGGTGAGAGCAGCTCTGGCGATCTGGGCTCACTGGTGGGTGACATCACCAGTGGTCTGATGGGTGGTGGCGGTGGCCTGATGGGTATGTTGCTTGGCGGCGGTGGTGGCGCCAGCGAAGATGCTACCGGGTCCACATTCGAGGCCAGCGGAACAGTCAGCATCGTCTCCGATCCACGACTCAATGCCCTGGTTGTCCAGGCCAACGAGGAAGACCTGTCTATGATCACGGACCTGTTGGATGTGATCGACAAGGAACACAGTGAAGCCGACGTACAGATGCAGGGCAAGCCCCGCTTGATTCCGGTCATTTACACTTCGGCCGAGAGCGTGGCCAAGGTCGTCCGCGACGTTTACGCTGACCGCATCACCGGTGCCTCCTCCTCACGGGGACAGCAACAGCGTCAACCTTCACCGGAAGATTTCATGCGTATGCTGGCACAGCGGGGTGGTGGCGGCAACAGCCGTGGTGGTGGTGGTGGCGGTGGAGCGGCATCAACCGGTGAGCCAACAAAGATCGCCATCGGTGTTGATGAGCAGAGTAACTCGCTCGTCGTCGCCGCACCGGAACCTTTATTCCGCGAAGTCGAGGAGCTTGTCCGCACACTCGACCAGGCCAACGTCCAGAAGCAGGACGTGCTTGAAGTCCGTACTTTGAAGATGACAAACCCCGAGGTGATTCAAAAGGCCTTGCAGTCGATACTCGGCGACCAGGCCACGGTCAGTACCAGTAGCAGCAGTAGCTCTGGCAACAGCTCCAGAACCTCGTCAGGCGGCACTTCTGACCAGCCAAGTCCTGCTGACATTCAGCGCCGGCTGGAGTTCTTCCAGCGATTACGTTCAGGTGGTGGCGGTGGCATCCCAGGCGGCGGCAGTGGACGACCTGGTGGTGGTGGTCCTCCTGGTGGCGGCCGACCGTCTGGCGGGAGTCCCCGACCTCCGGGACGCTAACAGCTAATCAACGAGCCAGAGAATCTCGAAACAATCGGTTGGCTGAGGGGTTAAACAGGACAGAGGAGACGGGCGCGAACTGCGACCGCTGCCAAAGAGGGCACTCCTGCTCTGTAAAGCCACGAGCCCAGCTGGCCTGACCTACCGCGAAACGAGCCAGTCCAGCTTAAGTTACCTCGGACAGCTCGGAACTACATACAAGACACGAAAGCTACAACCATGGACGCCGGCCAACTTCTTTTACAGCGAGGGCTGATCACCGACGATCAGCTCCAGCAGGTCCGCGAGCAGGACGCGGAGGGTATCGCAGCCGTTGAGGCTGCTGCCAATCTCGGCTTTGTTAATGAAGCCGCCGCACTGGAAGTTCTGGCAGCCGAAACAGGTCTTGAATTCCTCGATCTACGGGACGCCAAGATCGACCTGAACCTGTTACAGGAGTTTCCGGTCAAGTTGATCCATCGCGAGTTGTTATTCCCCATTTCCAGGGAAAACGGCGCCATGGTGGTCGCCACCAGCGATCCCTTCAATCTTTACCCGATCGATGAAGCGGGTGCTGCCACCGGCCTTTCCATCATCCCGGTACTTGCTGCTCGCCGCGAAATCGATCTGCTCGTCAAGCGTCACCTGGGTGTCGGTAGTGAGACGATTGACAACCTGATCGAGCAGCGGAGTGATGACGAGGTGATCGAGTTGCTGGGTGACATTGATGTCGACGGCTCCGAGCTGTCGGAAATGGCCCAGGAAGCGTCAGTCATTCGGCTGGTCAACGAGATCCTGCTGGAGGCAATTGAATTACGTGCCAGTGACGTGCACATTGAATCACAGTCGGGTGGCCTGGTCATTCGCTACCGCATCGACGGCATGCTACATGCCCAACCGGTACCGCCGGAAATCAGTCAATTCCAGGCTGCCATCATCAGCCGCCTGAAAATCATGGCCCGCTTGAACATCGCTGAGAAACGGCTGCCTCAGGATGGCCGCATCAAGCTCAAGGTCAAGGGACGCGAGGTCGACGTGCGTGTCTCGGTGATCCCGATGATCCATGGCGAGAGCATGGTGATGCGGTTACTGGATAAATCCTCCATGGTCTTCGACCTGCAAGGGCTGGGGATGGAGGCGGATACCTATGGTGTGTTTAGCGACCTGATTCGCATTCCCCATGGCATCGTGCTTGTCTGCGGGCCAACGGGTAGTGGTAAAACGACCACGCTTTACAGTTCCCTGCTGGAGATCCGCAGCCCCGAGAACAAGATCATCACCACCGAGGATCCGGTCGAATACCAGCTCGACGGAATCAACCAGATCCAGGTCCACGCTCGTATCGGCCTCACATTTGGCCACACCTTGCGAAGCATTCTCCGTCACGATCCGGACATCGTCCTGGTTGGTGAAATTCGTGACCTGGAGACAGCTGAGAACGCCATCCAGGCATCACTGACCGGTCACCTGGTGTTCAGCACACTGCATACAAACGATGCCGCCGGTGCATACACGCGAATGATTGACATGGGAGTCGAACCATTTCTGGTCGCCAGTACTGTGGAAGCGGTGATGGCCCAGCGGCTGATCCGGCGACTCTGCCTTGACTGCCGTCGTGAGGTCGATCCCAAGTCCCTTGACCTGCCGCCAGATTTCCCCTTCGAACAACTGGCAGATCGCCCGCTTTACGAGCCGGTCGGCTGTCGCGAATGCCGCCAGGTCGGTTACCGCGGTCGGATGGGTATCTACGAGTTAATGGTCACGACCGATGACATTCGCCAGCTGGCTCATGATCGTGCCAGTACCTGGCAGCTGAAGACGGCTGCCCTGGAAAATGGCATGGCGACCTTACGAGATGACGGTTGGCGGAAAGTCGCAGCTGGTCATACCAGCGTTGACGAGGTGCTGCGAATCACCAAGGGTGATCGCATGCTGCATATGGAGCGTGACCGCGAGGCGAAGAAAAGTTGAGGAAGGCTCATCCCAGTAGGGCCACACAATCATGCCAGACTATTCCTATACAGCCCGTGATATCGATGGCGCAATGGTCGAGGGCACCATTACTGCCACCAGTCAGCGCGAGGCGCTGAACCTGCTGTCTGGCCAGGAGCTGTTCCCGCTGCAAGTCAACACCAGCTCCGCTCGACCCGCCACGTTGACGAACAAGCGTGTCAAGGGTCAGCTGATGGCGACCACCTACAGCCAGCTTTCGGCACTCTTACGGAGCGGCGTCCCGCTGCTGCGGAGCCTGCGGATCATCGAGGATCAGTCCTCCAACCAGACGCTCAAATTGATCCTGCGAGAGGTACATGACCGCGTCGAGGATGGCCAGGGCCTGGCCGAAGCGATGGGGGCCTTCCCCAAGGCTTTCAGCGATATGGCCGTCAACATGGCCCGCGCCGGCAGCGAGGGCGGCTTTCTTGAAGACGCTCTCGATCGGGTGGCCAAGTTCACCGAACAGCAGGAAGATCTCAAGGCAGAAACGATTGGCGCGCTGGCCTACCCCGTCTTCCTCGGCACCGTCGGCTCACTGATCGTGGCCGCCCTGATTATCTTCTTTGTGCCGCGCTTTGGTGAGATGTTCGACAGCCTGCGGAGCCGCGGTGAGTTGCCCATTCTGACCGACTGGCTGCTTGGCTTCAGCCAGGCATTGCAGGACTGGTGGATGATTATGATCGCCGCTCTGATTGCCGGAATCACCGTGCTCAAGATTCAGTTGAACACCGACTTTGGCCAGCGCTGGAAAGACCTGATCAAGCTGCGAATCCCGCTGGCCGGGCCGATCTTTCAGAGTCTCGCTGTCTCACGTTTCTGCCGCGTGCTCGGCACGCTGATGCGGAACGGAGTACCCATACTCAAGTCACTGCAGATCAGTCGAGGGGCGGCTGGCAACCGGATTCTTTCCGAGGCAATCGACAAGGCCTCGGAGAACATCTCGGCGGGTGAATCACTCGCCCGGCCGCTGGCAGCCAGCGGCTATTTTCCGCGGACTGTGGTCGAAATGATCGCCGTTGCGGAAGAGTCAAACACGCTGGATGATATCCTTGTGGAGATCGCCGATGGCCTGGAAGCACGCACCACGCGTCGTTTGACGCTGATGGTGCGATTACTGGAACCGATCATGTTGCTGGTTCTAGCCGGAGCTGTGCTGTTCGTGGTGATCGCACTACTGCTGCCGGTCATCAAGATGAGCAGCACAATGGGATAAGGAACAGGGTCTTATAGAATTTGGGTGGAAGCACATTTCAAGGAGAGTGACGATGTTGAATAACGAACATGGAAACCGGTCACGACGTCGACGGCGGGGCTTCACGCTGATGGAAGTCCTGCTGGTGATGGCCATCCTGGTCATGCTGGGAGCACTTGTGGCGACCAACTTTATGGGCATCTTTGCCAAGAGCAAGAAGGATGCGGCAGCAGCACAGATGCTGCTGTTCAAGACTCCGCTGGACACCTACCAGCTGCATCTTGGCAATTACCCGGCCACCGAAGTTGGGCTGGAAGCTCTCAGGGTAGCCCCCTCCGACGCGATGGGCCAACAGAAGTGGTCTGGTCCTTACCTGAAAGCCGACGTTCCAGTGGATCCCTGGAGTGGTACCTACCAGTACGAGTTGACGAACGATCCGGCCACTGGCACTGCGGCCTACAAGATCTGGTCCAACGGACCTGACCAGCAGTCCGGTACAGAAGACGACGTGATTGTCACATCCAACTAGATGTCACAATCGTCATCCCTCGAGATCACCTTGTCGCCAAAGGGACAGCTCGCCATGGGACGCTGCGCACTGACAAATCGCACTGCCGTGAAATCCAGCTCGCCCGCTGGATTCACGCTGTTCGAGATCATCCTGGTGCTGGCGCTGATGATCCTGATCGGTTCGCTGGTTGCTCCTGCTTTTAGCCGCACATTTGAAAATCAACGGCTGAAGGAATCCGGCGACATTGTGCGAACTGCCATGGCCGAGGGGCGGATTGAGTCGATGAAGTCGGGTCGGACAATGTTGTTCCGCTACGAGATTGGCGGCAACCACTATATTCTCGAACCCTGGCAGGGGGCCGATGACTACCTGGAAATGGGCGACGTAGCGGCCGCCACGCTGATTCTGGCTCAAACACAGTCGCTCGATGATGCCCAGCCAGTCACAACCCCACCCCCCAAGGGGAGCCATACCAGCCTGGCACTCTTCAATCGTATCCAGGAGCTGCCCGAGGGAATCAGCTTTTATGGCTCACAACAGGATCCCTCCGTTCGAGATCGGGTCATGCAAAAACAGCTGCAGGCCAATCCGAACCTGAACACGCTCGCACAATGGTCCGCTCCGGTGCTGTTCTACCCCGACGGCAGTGCCTCGCAGACGGAGGTGAGACTGGTCAATACCGGCCTCAACCGCTTCGTCCTGGTCCGGCTGAGAGGACTGACAGGTATCGCCTACGTGACGGACATTCGTACCCTCTCGGAAATGGACCTGGATATCCAGTAGGACTTTCCCTGGCATGAACAATAACAGCAGATCAGCCGATCGCATCGATCGCAGGGGTCTATCCCTGTTGGAGGTGATTATTGCGCTCGCCATCCTGGGCCTGGGGCTGGCGACGATTGGTGAGTTGATTCGGATTGGTACCGACAGTGCCAAGCGAGCCCGCCAGCAGACGACCGCTCAGCTGCTGTGCCAGAACAAGCTGGAGGAAATCCGCGCCGGCATTCTTCCTCCCGAGTCGATCGGCCCGCTCAACTTCGAAATCTATGAAACCGACCAACCATGGATGTATACCATCGAGCGACAGCAGTTTGACGCCGAGGGCCTGCTGCAAATCACTGTGACGGTGGAAGAAGTGACCACGGCCATCCGACCGATGCGATTCTTTCTTACCACCTGGATGATCGATCCCGAACTGGAACTGCTCCAACAGCAGGCTGCCGACCAGGCAGCCGCGGCGGCGGGAGGATAACATGCCTGACCACTTGTCCAACACGTCCGCTGGCCAGCGTCGCACCAATCGTCGCGGTCTTACACTGATGGAGTTGATTATCGCGCTGGCACTTACCGGTGTCACGCTGGTGCTAATCAGCACGGCAATCGATCTCCACTTGCGCACACTCACTAACCGCAGGGCCTATGCCGAAGAGGGGCAATTGGCACGCGCAGTGCTTCATCGAATTGCGGGCGACCTGCGAAATGCAGTTCAATACACAACGGTGGACATGTCCGGTGCGCTGGAGGGATTGGATCCCAGCAGCCTGCTGGACTTTGCTGGTGACGCCGCCGGCGGCGGGGGCATTCCCGAAGATCTACTCGGCGGTGACATCTCGGGCAGCATCGATGCGCTGCTGAATGGTTCCTCCGACAGCCTCTCCGATGCTACCCAGAATTTGTCGAGTACGCTGGAACCACCACCCATACCCGGGCTGTATGGCAATCAGTACGAGTTGCAGGTCGACATCAGCCGACTTCCGCGGGTCGAGGAATATCACTCGCTGTTTTACCGTGACGATCCTCTTTCGCTGGTGGACATTCCCAGTGATGTCAAGACAGTCACCTATTTCATGCGGATGGCCAACATGCAACTTGTCACTCGCAAGGCCAGCATTTTCGAGGACGAGGACGGCGAGAGTGGCCTGATGCGCCGTCGGCTGGATCGCGCGGTCACCAATTACGCCGCCAGCGTTGGTAATATTGATGGACTGATCAACGAAGCGGAGTTGATGGCGCCCGAGATCAAGGCGATCGAATTCCGTTACTTTGACGGCCTGCAGTGGTTACCCGAGTGGGATACCGACATGATGCAGGGTCTGCCAGTGGCCGTTGAAATAACCGTGCTACTGAAGTCAGCATTGCCGCAACAGTCCAGCGGTATCATGACAGCTCTTTCGATGGCCGACCTGGGCTTAGACCCCGATGATCTCTCCTCGCTGGTCCGCTATCAAATGGTCGTGCGTTTGCCGATCGGGATCGTGCCCGAAGTGACCGAGGATAACGGCATGGAGGCGATGGGACTATGAACTCACTCTCCACAATACGCTTCCGACAGGGACGACCGCGCCGTCGTGGCATTGTGCTGTTGATCGTGCTGGTCGCCCTGATGGTGCTTATTCTGAGCGCCTACACCTATACCGAACTTATGAGGACGCATTACATCGCAGCCGATCTTGGTGGACGCCAGGTCCAGTCCCGCTTCCTCGTCGACGCGGGCGTCGAGGCGACCAGGCTGTTCCTGATGCAGACACCGGGAGTCCAGGAAGAGTCGGGGGGGCATTTCAATAATCCGATGTACTTCCAGGCTCGAAATGTGCTCCCGGATGTCGACCCTGAACGGATTGGCAGCTTCACTGTGCTGGCCCCGCTGGTCGACGAAATGGGCAACCTGGCCGCCGTGCGTTATGGGCTGGAAGACGAATCCAACAGGCTCAACCTCAATATCCTTGTGATAGCCGACGATCTCGTAGCGGATGGCGGCCGTACGCTTTTGTCAGCGCTGCCAGGTATGACTGACGATGTCGCTGATGCCATCCTCGACTGGATCGACGAGGACGATGAACCTCGCGACTTTGGTGCGGAATACGACTATTACCAGAGTCTCGATCCTCCCTATGCACCGAAGAACGGCCCGCTCGATACCGTCGAAGAATTGCTGTTGATCCGCGGCGTCACTCCGCAATTGCTATTCGGCCAGGATGTTAATCGCAACGGGATGCTGGATGCCCATGAAGTTGGTCCCCAGTCAGCAGCCTCGATGGCTGATCCGCTGGGTGGAGTGAGTGCAGCCACGACTCCCGCCGTCGATCCCATCATGGAAGGGTCGCTGGACCGTGGCTGGAGTGGCTACCTGACACTCTACGGCCAGGAACTGAATGCCAACCAGGCCGGCGAACAGCGACTCGATCTGAACAGCGAAGACCTGGAGACACTCCACGCCGACCTGGCCGACACTTTCAGCCCGGAAGTCGCCAACTTCGTTATCTTCTACCGCCAGGGAAACGATGAGTACGATGGCCAGGATCAGGGTGTGCCAGCCAGTACGGTTGCCGTCGACCTGACGATTGCCGCCGAACGCTCAATCAGCCAGGTGCTGGATCTTATCGATGCACGCCTGGAAGTCCCCTCCCCTGAAGGTGGAGGGATGATCATTCTCAATCCCCCCTTCCCCTTGATAGGCATGGGTGCCTACATCGACCACCTGATGGATAATGCCACGATCAACTCCAATGAGACGATCCCGGGGCGTTTAAATGTTAACCAGGCACCCAGATCGCTGCTGCTGGGAGTTCCTGGGATCCGTGAGGAGATTGTCGAGGCGATCCTTTCGAATCGAGAGATGAACAACCGCACAGATAATTCGACCCAGAAACACGAGGCCTGGCTGCTGACCTACCTGTGCTGTTCGCTGCAAGACCTGAAGGCGATCCAACCCTTTATTTGTGCGGGTGGGGACGTCTTTCGGGCACAGGTCATAGGCTATTTCGAAGGCGGTTCGGCCTCATCAAGGGTTGAAATCGTCATCGAACGTACAACCGCTACACCCCGCATTATTTCCTGGCGCGACCTAAGTCATTTAGGCCGCGGATACCCCCTCGAGGTGCTAGGTTTAACTTACCAGGATCCAGGGGCACTTTCGGGCGGCGTTGGCCCTGCCCCAGTTCGTCCTGCCATCCAATGACCCGCATGCACGGAATAGAATCATGGCTCAACTGATAGCCCTGGAATGGGATAAGTCTGAAATCCGCCTGGCAACAGGCCGTCGCTATGGTGACAGTCTGCAGTTGGACGACCTGCGCTCGATCGCCATTCCCCAGGACAGCGACGGCGACAGCAGCGCACAGCTGACGGAGTTGCTTGGCGAACTGCTTGGCGACCAGTTGACGCGTGGCCCTGCGCTGGTAAATCTCCAACGCGGTGCCGTCGAATTGCGAATGATGGAACTGCCCCAGGTTCCGGCCGACGAGTTGCCCGACATGGTGCGACTGCAGGCGGTCCGTCATTTCACCTCTCTGACCGACGACTGGACCTTGGACTTCCTGCCCTCGACGTCCGTCGACAGTGACACGGGCCGGCAGTCAATCCTGGCTGCCGCTATCCATCCAGACCATATTCAGCAAGTCCAGTCGGCATGTGAAGCTCAGCAGCTGACGATCACACAGCTGGCATTACGAAGCTGCAGCAGTGCTTCGTCCTGGCTGCAATCGACATCCGATACCACCACCAGTCTGCTGGTGGACCTGTTAGAGGCCGAAGCCGATCTGACTGTGATTCATGACGGCCAGGTCGCGCTCTCGCGAAACGTACGGCTTCCGCAAACCTCATCGGCCGAGCAACAGGACGTCGGACCAGATGAACTGGCACTAGGTGACGCAGTCGCCCAGGACGAGCAGCCCTCGAGCGAACTGAACGTGCCGCTATTGCAGTCGGAAATCCGTCGTACGATCGCTGCAGCTAACAGTCAGCTGACAGATGGCAGCGTCGAACAACTGGTCCTGCTGGGCAGCGACCCCGCCCTGGCAGAAACTCTTGGCAGTGGCCTGGAGTTGACCGTTGCGACATTTAATTTCCTCGACCACGTCACTTTCCGAGGCCAGGCACCCGCTTCAGTAGAACGTTTTACTTCCCTGGTGGGCCTGATCCATGACGCGGCTCTACAGCAACCTCCCGCCTTTGACTTTGTCAGTCCGCGGCGCAAACCGCACGTCGCGTCGACTCGCGAGAAGACCATTCGAATCGGTGGCTGGGCAACCATTGCCGTGGCCGTACTGATCGTGCTGGCGCTGTTTATGTACCGCAACAAGTCCGCTCAGTTGGCCGAATTGCAACAGATAGCCGCGGGACTGGACGCGGAAATCAAATCTTCCACGGAACTGAACATTCGCAGGCAGCGGATTCAGGATTTCCGGATTCGAAATATTGTCTGGATCGACGAGATCCTCCGGTTGTCAGAGAGCTTCCCGGATTCTGACACGGCGATCGTACGAACGATGAACTTCGTCAACCAGGCGACTGGATACGGTCGCATGAGCATGGACGTCAATGTCCGCGCCGCACCAGAAGTGAGTGAGTTGGAAAACACCTTGCGAGAAGTCTTTACCAAGGTCAGCGGTAATGGTGTCAAGCCGAATGAAGACGATCCTTATTACAAGTTCCGCTCTCACCAGACGCTTGTGGTCACTCCCCACGCCTTGCGGGAGACAACTGAAGTTGAGCAGGCGGCGCCCTCCGCCTCAGAAGACGACGATACACCAGCCACGACAAATGAGGACTGACCCATGAACCAACGCGAGAAATTACTGTCGTGGATCACTGCGGCCGGTGTCGCGATCACGGTGGTCTACTTCGGATTCCAGGGCGTGCTCGGCAAATTCAATGGACTCTCCACGTCGATCCTCAACGTGAAACAGGATATCGAGTCGAAGGAAACAACCAAGAACCGGATGAATAACGATCTGGCTTACCTTGCGGAAAGCCTCACACGTTCCCTCTCCAGTGACCCTGACCGTGCGCAGACCCGTTATACGGCCTGGATCAGTGCACTGGCCGATAAGCCCGCCGACCCGGACCGTAGGTCCAGTGCTCCCTTGCTGGACGATTTCACCGTTGTGCCGGGTCGACATGCTGTCGTCCCCGATTCCCATGTCCGGCTGAGTTTCCGGATTGTCGGTACCACCGACCTCAAGCGGGTCACCCGTTTCCTGCATGCTTTCTATTCCGCTCCCATCCTCCACCGCATTCAGGATATTGTGCTCACGCCGGAAACCGGTAAAAACCTGCGCGTGACCGCCACCGTCGAGGCGCTCGGCATGCTGGATGCCGAATTGCAACCCGCCATCGGCAACGACCCAACGACAGATGTGCTGGTACATGACTCACTGGACACCTACCTGGATGGGATCCTGGAGCGAAATCTCTTTGGCCCGCCGAACAAACTTCCCACCTTTCGTGGCAATTCGCTGATCGAACTGGACACCGGCAGTAACGAAAAGGTGACAATCTCCGCCGATGCCAGCGAGAGTGACCAGAAGATCGTATCGATCGAGATTCTCAAGACAGATTTACCGCAGATGCCAGAACTTGATATTGGCACCAATTCTGCTTCCTTCGAACTTCAGAGTGATGAAGAAGTCGAATACACGATGACCGTGCTGGTCGCCGATTCAGGCTTTCCCCAAAAGGTGGCCAAACGAGAATACACCATTCGCTTTAGCGATCCACCGCCACCGACCGTGCCAACTGTGCAAGAAGACTTTGACGCTGCCAAGTTGGCGTTCTTTTCAGCAACCGTCCAGATTAACGACCTTCTCGAAGCCTGGATTGTGCGCAGAGAAACTGGCACGTTGCTCAAGCTTCATATTGGTGATGAAATCGAAGTTGGCACCCTGTACGGTGTGGTGGATCGAATCAGCTTCAAGGAACTCGAAATTGATACCCCAGACGGCTTTCTGCTGATCAAACGGGGTCAAAGCCTCGCAGATGCTGTGAACCTCACAGCAGCTGCCGAGGCCCTTCTCGATGACGGCGATGACGCCTCGAGCGAAGAAGACGACGACCTGCGTTGAGCTAGCCGCTCTCCCTCTCCCGGTCGCCCCCGATCCCTCCGCCGCCAGCCCAAACGGCTGTCAGCGAGGTTCAACTAGTTAACCGGTTTTGCCGATATTACCGGTGACAATGTCTATGTCGCCATTCCTGTTCTGGATACCCAGGCAGTCTGCGCAAACTTTGAGGGGGTTGGAAGGGCGTATTATGAGAATCCAACGTGCAACGATACAGTCCATATCATATTTTCTCCTACTATCCGCAGCTTTCCTGCTG
>CAUZOB010000093.1:0-18283 GCA_963581185.1 Planctomycetota bacterium
CCGACAAGGGGCTGGAACATCTGCAGTCCATCACTGTGCTGCAGGATCTGCAGCTGAACAATACGAAAATCACGGACGAAGGCCTGTTGTTGCTGGAAGGGCTGAGTAATCTCCACGTGCTGGCAATTACTGACACAGGTACCACACTCAATGGAGCTACCAAGCTCCGGGCCGCGCTGCCCAAAGTCGATTTCGATACCGGGGTAACGCAAGGCAGCCCAACGATGCAGGCAAACTTGACCCAAGGGGCCCCGACCAATCGGATTGCTTCGGCTCCTGACAACGGTGAGCCGGTGCCAGATGTCACGGTCTACCTTGCCGACGGAACTCCATTCTCTACCGGCCAGCTGAAGGAGAGCTACACAGTGCTCGTGTTTGGCTGCCTGACATGACCCGTTTTTCTGAGTAACGTCTCCGGTCTGGAGGCTGTGCAGCGTGACTATGCTCCCCGGGGAGTGAAGTTCTACTACATCTACAAGTCACTGGAGCATCCAGGGAACAACGGCTATAAGCGGCCGTTGACGCTTACTGAACGACTGTTGCATGTCAAGGAAGCTAAACAGCGGATTGGTTCAGAGTTCATCTGGCTCTGCGACAACATGCAGAATGAGTTCAATCATGCACTCGGTAAAGATCCCAACTCCGAGTTCATTGTTGACCCCGATGGAAAGCTCGTCGTGCAGCGTCAATGGAGCAATCCGGACCAGCTCCGTGACGACCTGGTACGACTGGTTGGAGCGGTTGAGAACCCAACGGCGGCAAGTGACATCGACGTGCGTTTCAGGCCACCGGCGGAGGACGCAGCGGGTGACGAGCGACCGGACGGTAACCCCAGTCAGCCAGATCAGGGGAATTTATAGAGCGGGTTGTCTGGGTCAAAGTCACTGTCCTGGAGGCCAGGATTGCTGACAACCTGCTGGTAGATATACTCCTCAATCAACTCCCCCTGCTGGCCTGCCTCGGCGGGCCAATCGTAGGCTGCGTAGCGTAGGTAGCGGAACTTGTCTGCCTCGATTTCCACCACGGCGCGCTGAAAGTCGAATCGCTCATCCCGAATGGGGTGGCTGATCACGATGCGGACACATCGCTCCGTCTCAATCAAGACATCGTGCTCAATCACGAGTTGACTCTCTCCATCGGCAGCGCGATCTCGCTGGCTGCGATTCAACATCTTGATCAACAGCCGCTCAATTCCGGCATCCGTGACAGGATAGCGGCCACCAGCCATCGCCAGCACACCTGTCGGTTCCAGTAACAGCCGCTTGAAGCCCAGCAATCCGCCCTCGTGGACAATTATTTTGCCCTCATTCTGACCTTTCACCCAGATCACCTCTCGGCCACGTTGGGCAGGCGGTTCATCAAACCGCACGTAGATGCTGAGCGGCTGCGACGGTTGGCCATCATTATCTCGCTGTTCCCGCACCTTGGTAAACATCGTGGTGCGTGGATAGAGTTGGCCTGCGATTCGCTCCTGCTTGACCATGGTTGCCGAATAACTATCGACCTGGCTGTGAAACCTGTTCAGTACCTGGCGAGCAAAGTCTATCGCCGGATCCAATGGGTGCGGGTCACCCGGCGGGTCCCGGTCAACCAGGCTGTCGGCCAGTCTGTCCTTCTCCAGCTGATCGAGGCGTCGCTGCACCGCCTGGCTGGTTCGCCACCACCAGATCCCCCCAACGGTGGCACCAACCAGCGTCACAAGCAGCAGCGATAAGAGCAGGTAACGGCCCAGTCTCCGCAGGCGGGGTCTGCCAGGCTGCTGCGCCTTGTCCACTTCAGACATCACTGGTTCTACTCCGGGATATCATGAGCATCACTGTTCATTGTTTTCACCCCACCGTGGTATGCAAGTGGCAGGCGACTTTTTCGCTCCACTCGCGTCTGATATCCTGACGCTCCGAAAGAGGCCACGACGAACACCAGCCGACCACAATGCCACTGACTGCAAGACCCCTGAAGGAGCCCTGATGGCGGACGAGACAAGAAAGATACGCTGGGGAATCATCAGCACAGCCCTGATCGGTACTGCCAAAGTGATTCCCGCGATGCAGCAGGCCCGCTTTTGCGAGATCCGGGCCATTGCCTCGCGGAACCTGGACAAGGCGACAGCCGCTGCCAGCGAGCTGGGTATTCCGGTTGCCTACGGAAGTTACCAGGAGTTGCTGGACGACGCCGAGATCGAAGCGATCTACAACCCGCTGCCGAATCACCTGCATGTGCCGGTCTCGATCCAGGCTCTTGAAGCTGGCAAGCATGTGCTCTGCGAAAAGCCGATTGGACTGACAGCGGCCGAGGGTCAGCAACTGGTTGATGCGGCGCGAGCGCATCCCGAGCTGAAGGTGATGGAAGCCTTCATGTTCCGCCATCATCCACAGTGGCACAAAGCTCGCCAGCTGGTCGAGGAGGGCCAGATCGGTCAACTCAGAACCATCCAGTCACTGTTTACCTATCACAACGTCGATGCCAACAACATTCGCAACATGGCAGATATTGGCGGTGGCGGGATGATGGATATCGGCTGCTATCCGATTTCGCTGTCTCGCTTTATCTTTGATCGACTGCCCGATCGGGTGATGGCCTGGATCGCCCGAGACCCACAGTTCCAGACCGATATCCTCAGCAGCGTGATGCTCGACTTCGGCGACGGCACCTCCACGTTTACCTGCTCAACCCAGCTGGCTCCCTACCAGCGGGTGCAGATCTTCGGCGATAGCGGGCGAATCGAGATCGAGATTCCGTTCAACGCGCCAGCCGATAAACCCTGTCTGATCTGGCACCAGGATACCAACGCAGAGATTCAGCAGATTGAGTTCGAGAGCTGCGATCAGTACGGGATCCAGGGAGACATGATGTCTCGCGCGATCCTTGATGACACACCTGTCCCCACACCGATCGAAGATGCAGTTGAGAACATGCTGGTGATCGAAGCGATCTTTCGAAGTGCCGAGAGTGGCCAGTGGGAGTCACCGACGACTTAAAGGTCAGCGGTTAACGGTCCAGCGACTAATCCAGGTACGTCTCCAGCCATTCATATATCCGCTGCTCGGCGATCGGAGGCACGGCATGGCCCTGGCCATGGTTAAACAGCCCCAGCGGCGGATGGCGATCATAAAGCCGGTAGATCTGCATCGCATCTGCGATGATCGGCCAGCTGACTGCTCCATCTGCCGAATCTCCACCGATCAGGAGGAAGGGGCGGGGGGCGATCAGGCCCAGCAGCTCGTTGTGCTCGTGCGGAAATCTGTCGATCTGTTCACCGAGGTACCAGGGTGCTCCCCAGTTAGAAAAAGTCTTGGAGACTCCCCCTTCGCTGCTGATTGTCACCCCAACTCGCTGATCGAAAGCTGCCAGGTAGATAACTTCTTTTGCACCCAGGCTATGTCCGACGGCTGCAATCTTGCCCGGGTGGACATGGGGCTGAGCCAGCAGCAGGTCGACGGCGACAAGTGAGTCGTGCAGCATCCGCGCCATCCCTTTCGACTCGGGGTAGGCGGCCAGGAACTTGTCGGCTTGCTCCTGGGCCTTGATCTCGTCGTTATTGGGCCAGAGGTAATTGCGTGGACAGATAGCGATCATGCCGCGCCGGGCCGCCTCCAGGCCAAATGCCTTTTCAGCCTTACCCTCCACGCCAGCCGGTTGCCGGATACTGTGGTTGACGGTGGAATGCAGCACCACGACGCCTGGCACGCGACCCGTGATTTTGCTGGGAATCAGCAGATAGGCTTCGATCATTTCACCTGGCAAAACCTCGTAGGCAATCCGCTGGCGAATGATGCCATCGTCCAGCGTTTCAGTCGAGAGGACCTGGATCGCTGGAAGCGGCCGCTCTCGCTGAGCCACCGGGCCGAGGTACGTGAGCCAGCGGTCACGAACAATTTCACGATGAGCTTCCCAGTCCTTACGGCTTTCGATCAGCTGGTCAAGATTGGCTTGCCTGACCGACAGAAAGCGGAGCTTGTCCCCGGGGATTTCGTCCGGCGGCTGCTGGATGGAGTTCAGCCAGGAGACTCGCTTGGGTGTGCCGGCCGCCAGAGGGCCAGCCAATAACAGGGTCAGTAGAAGCCAGGGTAATCCGCGTACATGCATCGGTGAGTTTCCCTTCATTTAGGGTCGACAGTGGCGGCTGCCATTGTCTGTTGATCGCCATTATATTGGTTGATCATGAAGACAACAGAGACAACACGATTTGCAAGTGCACTCTCCGAGTCCGTTGACTGGCAGCAGGCGGTGGACGAGGTCTGCAGCCAGGTACGTGGCCCGGACGATCCTCCGCCCGACCTGGTGGTGATGTTCTTTTCCAGCGACCACTCGGAAGATGCTGAGCAGCTGGCTGCCGAGGTCCATCGCCGCTTGCAGTGCGATGCGCTGCTGGGGACAAGTGCCGAGTCGGTTGTCGGCCGGGGCCAGGAAGTTGAACAGCAGCCGGCGCTCTCGCTCTGGGCTGGCTGGTTGCCAGGCGCCAGTCTGCTGCCGATGAAGCTGGACTTTGAACGAACTCCCGAGGGTGGCGTTATTCTCGGATGGCCAGATGATCTACCCGAGGACTGGCAGGATCCTGCCGCCCTGCTGGTGCTGGCAGACCCTTTTTCTTTTCCCATGGAGCTGCTGCTGGAACGCTTCAACGACGATCAGCCTGGCATGCCCATCTGTGGGGGCATGGCCAGCGGCTGCAGCGTTCCCGGCGAAAGCCGCCTTGTGCTGGCAGGCGATTGCATGAGTGAGGGGGCTGTTGCTGTGCGGCTGGGTGGCGAGCTGAAGATCAGGACGCTTGTCTCCCAGGGGTGTCGGCCGATCGGTGAGCACATGGTGATTACTCAGTCGGAGCACAATGTCGTGCAGCAGCTGCGTGGCGAATCAGCCATGTTGAGATTGAAAGAGGTCTTTGACCGCCTGCCGGCCAACGATCAAGAACGTGTCCAGCAGGGACTTTTTCTGGGCCGCGTTGTCAGTGAATACCAGGACGACTTTGAACAGGGAGATTTCCTGATCCGCAATGTTGTTGGTATGGATCCGGAGCAGGGCACAATCACCGTGGCGGACTACATGCGAGTCGGCCAGACGGTTCAGTTTCACATTCGGGACCAGGAGACGGCCAGTGCCGAGCTGGTCCAGCTGCTCTCCAGCCTGCAAGCGGATGACAGCTTCCAGCCTGCCGGCGGACTGCTATTCACCTGCAATGGCCGAGGCAGCCGCCTGTTCGACACGCCGCATCACGATGCAACAATGGTGCAGCAACACCTGGCAGATATCCCGCTGGCCGGGTTCTTTGCGCAGGGTGAGATCGGGCCGATCGGTGGAGAGAATTTCCTGCATGGATTCACAGCCAGTGTTATCCTGTTTGGTAGCTAGGCGTCTTTCACTCAGCTGGCGGTAATTCAATGCGCACACTTTCCCTGCTGCTGGTTTTTCCGCTGATCCTGGCTGCTGCGCCGGGCAAGCGGGGCGACCGGCGGGAAGACGATCAGCAGCAACTTGCACCAATCCGCGACATGGTTGGCACGTGGCGCGGTGTTGCCCAGCTGCAGCGAGGATCGACCCGCGGCTCGTGGAAGGAATCGGTCCAGTGGCAATGGTCGTTTCCAGAGGGACGAGCGGGGCTTGGTTTTGAGATCAAGGGCAGCAAGTACTTTCTCAGTGGCATGGTTCAGCCAGTGAATCAAGCAGGCCAGATCCAGATGGTTGTGCAACCGACAGATCAAGAGGCACAACCCTGGCGGTTTTCAGGAAAGCTGGATGCCGCCGGCCGACTGGTGCTGGTCAATCCAGCTGCCACCAGCGGCACACCGGCTCGAATCACCCTGCGTCTGCTGGCCAAAGGCGATCGACTGACAATGTTGCTCGAGCAACGAATCGGCACGAGCTTTTATTCCAGGCTGGCCGAAGTTGGTTACACGCGCGAGGGCAGCGATTTCGGCAAGGGGCTGAACTATCCCGAGTGTATTGTCTCCGGTGGTCGCGGCACGACACGTGTGACCTACAAGGGCAAGACTTACTATGTCTGCTGCAGCGGTTGCCGTGAGGCATTCGAGGATGATCCGGAGAGAGTGCTGGCTGAATACCAGCGGCGACTGAAGCGGAAAAAATCCAAGTAGCCGCTGCGCTGACTGACTCTCTCACCGCCAGGCATGATGCTCTGGCAAAAAAACAGCCGGGGCGATCTCCTTGCGGAGCAGCACCCCGGCTGCGATTTCATTTTGGCTCTCGCCACCCTGTCGGCCAGCCTCGCTGGCCAGTGTGGCTCGCCACGGTGGATGCCCGGCGGGCAATCCGCCGACTGCCGTCAGGCAGCGCCACCTCGATTATTCATACAGTGGTATTCCACAAATCACCTCCTTTCACAACCTTGCCACGCCGGCGCGTATCGAATGCACTGCCGCGATACGCGAGGGCCTCCAGTCCATCACGCTGCGTGGGCGTGAAACGAACGTTCATCGTCGCGATTTACTCGATTGCTGACAAGCAAATTTACCTTGTGCTGCTCAATCCAGCAGGGCTTCCTTGCAACCGCCAAGATCGCCGATCACAATGACAACTTGTGCTACAAGTCACAGCAGTCCAGAACAGATTCAACCCATCCTGTCGTCCTGGGAGACACCAACCATGCGATCCATCCAGCTATTATCTGTTGCCACGCTCTCGATCCTGGTCTGCCTGGTGTCGCTCTCCGCTCAGGATGCCGATGTGATCATCGATCCGGAGCAGGCCAATGACGACTATCGCTTCCAGGGCGAGTACGTCGGCGTCTTCAAGGATGGCACCGACGATTCAACGATCGGGGCCCAGATTGTCGCCCTCGGTGATGGCAAGTACCAGGCCCGCTTTCACTCCGGTGGACTACCTGGTGTGAAGTGGAAGCGTGGCGATAAAGTGCAGCTTGCCAAAGGCGAGCGCAACGGCAAGGTTGTCACCTTCACCACGGAGGACGGCATGCAGATTATGGCATCGCTTCGAGATGGCGTGATGATCCTGGCCGAGGGAGATCGACTGGCTGGCAAACTGGAAAAAGTCGAGCGCAAGAGTCCCACGCTGGGCATCAAGCCGCCCGCGGGCGCGGTCGTGCTGTTTGACGGCACCGAGAAGAGCACGGAGAACTTTATTCGTGGCGAGCTGGTGCTCGGCAACCTGCTCAAACATGACTGCGAGACCAAGGCCAAGTTCGGCGATCACAAGTTGCACCTGGAATTCCGCACTCCCTTCATGCCCAAGGGACGCGGCCAGGGCCGGGGTAACAGCGGCATGTACGTGCAGGGTCGTTACGAGGTCCAGATCCTCGATTCCTTTGGTCTCGAGGGACTCAATAACGAGTGTGGTGGCATCTACTCGATCGCCCAGCCCAGCGTCAACATGTGCTTGCCACCACTGGTCTGGCAAACCTATGACGTCGACTTCACTTCGGCTCGCTTTGGCACGGACGGCAGCAAGTTGAGTAATGCCCGCCTGACCCTGAAGCACAACGGCGTGCTGATCCACAATGACGTTGAATTACCGAATGGCACACCCGGGAAATTTCCTGAGGCAGCTGGCCCGCAGGCACTTTACCTGCAAGGCCACGGTAACCCGGTGGTCTTTCGCAATGTCTGGGTGGTGCCGGCGAAAAAGTAGCACCTTACTGGCACTTGCGAAGTAGATCGAGGAATTGTTGCTTGAGCGGCCCGGCTGGTAAACCGCTGGTCGCCTGCAGGTACTCAATCCGCGCCGCCGCTTCCTGCTTCTGGCCGAGCTTGAAGTAGCAGAGTGCGATTCCATAGGTTGCCTCGTACCAGAGTGAACCCTGGGGACGAGCCCGCGACAGCACGCGTCGCCACTGGAGCTGGGCCTGCGGCCAGGCCGCCTTGTCCGACGCAGCGGTCAGCACCTGGGCATACGTCTGCTGTACCTGAGCCGACTTGGGGTGATCTTCTGCCAGTTGTGCGAGCACCAGCTGGGCTTGCTGTTGTTTTCCGCCGACGGCAAGTGCCCGGCCATGGGCCAGGTCCCAGCTGACCTGCTGGGGAGCCGTCAAGCTTTCTCGTTGAGCGGCAGATCGTTCGAACATCGCCAGCTGTAACTGGGCCAGCTGGCTATTGCCAGCACCCTCTTTCCTGGCCAGTTCAGCCAGCGATGCCATCAGCTGGAACAGCTGGGGTGCGGACTGATCTGCCACCTGTTTGATCAGCTGGTCCGCTTCGGCCAGCTTTCCTTGTCCCGCCAGAGCCACCATCAGGATCGCACTGGCCTGGTTGGTCCACTCTTTTGCCGGCAGCGGCTGTCCCTCGCTGGCAGCCCGCAGCAGCTGTTCCAGTTGGGGGTAGGATGCCACCTGCAGCTGGAGCTGCAGGCGAGCGATTGCCAGCACTGCCTGGCGTGCCGCGGGACTCCACTGTTCAACAATTCGGCCTGACTGATCCTGAAAATGCGACTGGAAATAACTGGCTGCCCGTTGCAGACCGGCGACCCGCTCGCCTGGCTCGATGGTCACCAGGTGATTCAGCCAGCACGCTTCCAGCACCTCCAGGACGACCGGCATGCGCGGATACTCTCGAGACACCGCCTCGTAAGTAGCGATCGCGGCGAGCCAGTTTTTTTCGGCTCGAGCCCGGGCAGCAATCCAGACGCGGACCTGGTCCGAGCTGGGATCGCTGGGCCAGCGCTGCAGGTGTTCGGTCAGCATCTGCTGGTAGATCGCCAGCCAGGCATCATCCTGCTGGCCAAGCTGGTAGGCATACTGGACTCCCTTGAGGTGCGCCAGCGGCGAACGAGGATGCTCCTCCAGCTGGCCACTCAGCATCCGCAGCTGCTCAATCACAGCAGGCAGATCCTCTTGCTTCTCACTCACCAGGGCCGCCTTGTAATACAGCGTAAAGGCAAGCTCCATGTTTTCCAGCTGGTCCGCCTGGCTGCCAGCCTGCTGGTAAGCCGCGATCGCCTCGGGAAACTTGCCGCGCAGGTACAGGTCGTCGGCGGTCTTTTCCATGATCCCCAGGTTACGTGCTCCCGGCAGCTGCCCGGCCTGACGTACCAGGCGGATTTCCGCGCGGCGACCCCAGTAGCCACCGTGGTCCTGGCGAATACGTGTCACCAGCTGGAGCGATTGTTTTTCCAGTTGGTCCAGGCGGCGGCTATCCATCTGCTTGTCGGCATCACGAGCCAGCGTCAGGTAGGTATCCAGCAGTGCCATGTCGAGGTTGGGAGAAATCTCACCTGACAGCCGCCGCGGCAGCTGCAGCAGTTCAATCGCACTGGCAGTCTGACCATTAGCGAGGGCCAGTTGGATTTTTTCAGCTCGCGCCGCCAGCACCAGCCTGACGGCGGGCTGGATTTTATCCAGTCGTTCGAGCAGCAGGGCGGCTTGTGCTGACTGCTTTCGTAAACGAGCGACCGCTGCCAGTTCGAGCAGGACCTGTGCGGTCAGCGGGTCGTCCTCGGCCAGCTGGGTGAGTGGTTTTTCGAGTTGTTCTGTTGCTCGACCGAGTGCCGCAATCCTGTCCTGGCTATCGTCTGGATAACTCAGTGCCTGCTGGCGATAGGCGCGTCCCAGCTGGAAGCGGAGGTTATTTTGCAGCGAGAGCAACTCTGCTGATGAAAACTCATCTCCCTGCGACTGTTGTGGTGCCTGCCGAATCAGCTGCAACATTTCACCATCCAGTTGTTGCAGCTGGCGAATTGCCAGGCGTAATTGCTGGCGCGCCAGCTCGGTCGCTGCCTCGCTGTCGCTGGCTATTTCTGCTTCCAGCCGCTGCAGCTGGCCGCGAGATAGCTGCAGCAGTGCTGCGTGAACCGCGACCAGCAGCGATCGCGGATTGCGAGGTTGTTGGGCAATAAAGTCGGCAGCGATATCGGCAGCGGATTTCCACAGCTGCTCCTGCTCAGCGGCTCCGGCCTGCTGAGCCTCGGCAGCCAGCGTGCGCATCCACTCGACCGTCCACTCGACCTGCTGGCGCGGCTGCTGGGACAGCTTGAGTTGCGACTGGCAGTGGACGCGAGCCAGTTCGAACAGGCCCCGCTGGCGGAGTCCATCCAGCAGCTCTGGCTCCGTCGACTGGGCCCGTGCTGCGGCAGTAAAGACCAGCAGGATCAGCAGCAGGACTGGCCAGTTGGGCCGTCTTTTGTGCATGGATATCTCCTGCCTTATGGCCATGATGTTGGGCACTAGAGTGCCTTGCCTGCCGCAAACTGAACTTTTTCAAAACCGACCAATCGCGAGAGATCGAAGACATCGATCACATCGCCCAGCGGCACAGATTCATCTGGATGCAAAATCACCGGCGCGTCCAGCTTGATCCTGGCAATGGCCGCGAGTTGATCACGCAGTTCCTGGAGCGAGCTGCTGGGCCGATCATTGACCGTCCAGGCTGGCCGATTACCTCGCCACTCGATTCGAACGACAATATCTTCAAAATCTGCTTCCGGGGGTGGATCCTCGTCGCTAGCCTGGTTACCTGCCAGGACCGACAACTCGCTCGGCAAGAGAAACTCGATTACCTGGAAACTGGCGGTCCAGACGAAGAAGATCAGCAGCAGGAAGACGACATCGATCATCGGTGTCATCTTGATTTCCAGCGAATCCCGCTGGGCAAACGGTGAACGTCGTTTCATCAGTTGCCCTCCCCTGGCTGGTAGACGGCAAAGGTGACATTCCAGATCCCCGCTTTGGCGCAGGCCTGCATGAGTGGATTGATACGCGAGTAGAGCACAGACCGGTCGCTGCGGATGCGAACTTCCAGGTCGTCACCGCTGATCTGGCGCCGTGTCAGCAGCCGCTCTTGAAGTTGCTGGATCGTGACCAGTCGGCCTGCCAGCTGCAACTGGCCATCGCCTGCCACGTTGACGATCAGCCGAGGTTGCTGTTCGTCCTGGTCCGGTTGGCTACCGCTGGCTGCATGCGGCAGCGGCAACTGCATCTGAACTTCCTGTCGAGCGAGGTGGCTGGAGACAAGGAAGAAGATGATCAGCAGGAAGACAACGTCGATCATCGGAGTCATATTGAACTCCGCCGGACCACGTCGTATCTGGCTGGCAATTTTCATCGCGGCTGCATTCCTGCTAGGCGTTCGGGGGTGGTGGCGGGGGTGGCGAGGCTGCCGTCCGTGCCTGGGCCTGGGCAACTCGCGAACGTCGCTTGATTGGTACCAGTGCTCGCTGTGCCCGATGAGCCGCTTCTGCTACCAGCTGATCAATCCGGTTACGGAAAACGGCGAAAGCTCCCAGCGAGGGAATCGCCACGATCAGGCCACCCACCGTGGTCACCAGCGCCTGGTAAATGCCGGCGGCCAGATCACCCGCTCCAGCGGAACCCTGCGTGGAGGCCACTTCCTGGAAAGCCACGATCATGCCGATCACGGTTCCCAGCAGGCCTACCATGGGAGCGATATTTCCGATCACCGAGAGGTACTCGACACGCCGAAACAGCTGCGCGGACTGCTCTTCGGTGGCATCTTCCATCGCTTTTTCAACGTCATTCCAGTCACCATCAACCTCGACGATACCCTGGCGAATAATCACTGCCAGCAGGCTGGGAGTGCCAGCGCACAATTCCAGTGCCTGGCGAAACTGGCCCGCCTTAATCAACTCTCTTACCTCGTCATCCAATCCATCCGGCATCATTTCGCCATGTCGCAGTGTCAGCAGCTGCTCAAAGGCGAGGTAGGCAGCCGAGAGGGAGAGTCCCAGCAAGGAGATCATGATCACCACGCCGGAGATACCACCGGCAAAGACGATGCCGAAAAACCCACTCGGTGTTTTGTCGCCAGCAGCAGCCGGGCTGGCAACAGCTGCCGCGGCGGGTGCGTCGGCGGCGGGTTGTTGAGCCGCCACGCTGAGCTGCTGGCTAATCCAGACGAGCAGCACCAGCAGAAGAATCGAGCTGGCCCAGCGGGCTCGGATCAGGTTGGAACGATTCAATGGATGATCTCCCTGGTATTTACTTTAGGGGTCGGATGATTTGAGTTTGTTCTCTGCCACCTGGGCGGCAATCGTACCGGCATACCTGCTGACAAGTTCACGGTACAGCGTGTCTGCTTTCTGTTGGCTGTTGTCGGACGCATAGTTCCTGGCGGTTGCCAGCAGAGATTCGGAAGCCAGTTGGCGGTACTGGGGGTACTGGATCGGCACACGCATCCACGCCAGCCGTGCTTGCTGGGACTGCTCGAGTCGTGCCAGCGCCTGGCCTAGCAGGTGGTAGGGTCCTGCCCGCAAGTCAGGTGGCATACGCAGCGTCAGCTGTTGCCAGCTTTCAACCATGGCGGGATTGGCCCTGATCCAGGTCAATCGCCACTGCTGGGTTTCTGCCAGGAAGGCGATATCGCGGTCGCTGCCATTGGCGAGTTCTCGCAGCACACCAATCGCCAGCTCACGATTTTCACCCATCAACAGCCAGCTCGCTCCCATCAGGCGAGCTGCATCACTGGCTGGATCGTTCAGCCAGGCCTGGGCACTCTGGAGTAGCCGGGGATCCGTCGAGGGCGACTTCCAGACGAGTGGGATGACCTGGAAGTAAGGTGTGCTGGGGTTCGACCCCAGCGCGACCTTGAGGAAACTCTCGCCGGCGTCTGCCCAGCGCCCCAGTGCACGCTGGCACCAGACCTGCTGGACCACCAGCTTATGGCGCACCCATCCTCGTTGTTCTGAAATCAAGGCCTGGCCATAGAGTGCCAGCGCCTCTTCGAACCTGCCATCAGCCTGTGCCTGGTCGGCTGCGATGTGCCTGGGATTCCAGGGCGACTCAATGGCGGCGACACGGTTGGCCGGTATTTCCAGCTGCCTGCCCGTCCCCAGCTGGATCACAAGTTTTGACCGATCATGGCTGACAATCGTGCCGCGCTGGCGCGTCTGCTGCCGGAACTGGGCATCCCAGACCTGGACACTATCGGTTGGCTGCTGGGCCTGGGCAGCCAGCGGGCAGGCGGTCAGCAGGCAGATGACCAGCGCTGCAACGACTGCTCGCCACGGGTATCGATTCCAAACTTTCGTTACACGGCACATGCTATCTGTTCCAACTCAGATCACGGTCGGCGAGAGGGCAGCCGGGTGACATCCACGTAGACATGGTTACCCCCGTTCCGTTCCGCCAGTCGACGCAGGAAGTTATCGCCACCCTGGGCAGGACCGATACCAAACTGGATCGCATGGATCGAGGCCCCCACAGCTTGATTACGACGACTGACCCGTTCCACTTCAGCTCTCGACATTACCGGTTGTTCGGCATCGGTCAGGAAGAAGATCACATCTGGACTCATTTTAATAGCCAGCAGCAGCGGTTCCTCGTGCCGCGTGGTGCCGGTCGCCACAACACCTCGTACATGGTCAGCCGCCAGCTTACGGTTTTGCTTGTCTGCGAACAGCAGCCGTGGTGGCCGCGGATAATAGGGATTCAGGATCGTCGGTTCATCGTTATAGAAGATCACCTGGAATTGCTGCGTATCACCAAGGTCCTGCAGGCTGCCGATCAACTGTGACTTGGCAGCGGCGAGCGGCCGGCCATTGAGCGAGTTCATACTGGCGGAGCGATCGAACACGTAGATAAAGCGAGTCCCCTCGGCGCGGGCACCAAACAGGCCGGTCTCGACAGCGTATTCCCCCGCCTCACGACCCGCTTCGGCACTCAACAGATTGTCTCCGGGATCGAATGGCAGGCCAACGGCAGCTTCACCCGCTTCAGCTGGCTGAGGCAGGCTGCCCGGCAGCGAGAGCTCGACTTCGTCCGGCGCGGCGGTCAGGTTTGCAGCTGCGACCTGCTCTGCCGTGCTGGCACTCGTTGTGCTGGAAACATCCTCGGCTTGAAAATACTCGACCTGGTCACCGTTATTCTGGACCAGCACGATACCCCCCGTCCTGTCCGGCGATTCGGCCACACCAAGACTTCGCTGCTGGATCAAGAGTCCCAGCAGGACCAGCAGGCCGAGGTGCAGCAGCAGCGACATCAGCAACGCGCTGGGTCGCCGCGGAGCGAGACCGTGCCCCGACTGGGAGTAGTCCTGGGCAGCGCCGGCCGGACCTCGAGGATACTCGGAAGAAGACACAGGGGTTCCTCGGTCGTGGGCTGGAGATTGCCGCGCAATATTGCTTTCAGGCGGTATTCTAGAAGTGCTCCAAATGGGCGTCAACGTGAAGTCACCAGCGGCCAGGGTCTGCCACCTTTTTTTGCCGACTGGAAGCTGCTAACCTCAAAAAATCGATTGCCAGACAGTCCCGGCGTCTCGAGTGAGTCCTCCCCGTGCAGATTCTTCACTATCCGCATCCGGCCTTACGGCGCAAGTGCAGTATCGTGCGGCGAGTCGATGCTGAGTTGCGAGAGACGATCAGCGAGATGTACGAGCTGATGTATGAGGCCAACGGAATCGGGCTGGCTGCCAACCAGGTCGATCTCCCCTTGCGGTTTTTCATCGTCAACACGGCGGGAGACGCGGACGAGGGTGAGGAGCTGGTATTCATTAACCCCGTGTTGAGCCAGCCAGAGGGACGCGGCGAGGAAGAAGAGGGGTGCCTCAGTATTCCGACTGTCTACGGCAAGGTCATGCGACCGACAACGATCCACGTGCAGGCCTACAATCTCGAGGGGCAGCCGTTTTCCGCCGAACTCTCTGAGACTCTCGCCCGCGTTGTTCAGCATGAGACAGATCATCTCGATGGCGTTCTCTTCACCGATCGGATTTCACCCGATGACAAGCCGCGCGTGGACCTCTTGCTGGAAGAATTCGCCGTTGAATTCGCCGACCGCCGCGGCCGAGGCGAGATACCAGCGGATGAGGATATCTATGCCCGCCTGGACGAGATCCAGCAACGATATTGTGCGACCTGATGCAATCACTTCCTTGCCCGGGAACACGGACGCGAGATCGTCATGAAACTTGTCGTGATGGGGACTGGCCCCTTTGCCGTGCCAATGTTCGAGTCGCTGCTGGCAAGCAAGCACCAGCTGCTGGCCCTCGTGACTCGCCCGGTACGCCCGTCGCGCCAGCGCGGCCGCTCGCTGGCCGAGCCGATGCGGCAGGCCGGACTGGCCGCCGGACTGGAGATCCTCGACCCGGAAGACGTTAATACTTCTGCCAGCCAACAGCAGCTGGCTGAACTGGCCGCCGACCTGCTGGTGGTCTGCGACTTCGGCCAGATCCTCTCGGCCGACAGCCTCTCAGTCACTCCGTTGGGTGGCATCAACCTGCATGGCTCGCTCTTGCCACGCTACCGCGGCGCTGCTCCGGTGCAATGGGCGCTGATCCAGGGAGAGAGCTCGACCGGAGTCTCGGTCATCCACATGACGCCCCGCCTGGATGCCGGCCCGATCCTGGCTAGCCGGAAAACAACGATTGGGCCCTGCGAAAATGCCGGGGAACTGGAACAGCGATTGTCGATCCTGGGGGTCGAGCCGGTGCTCGACGCGATCGACCTGCTGACCGACTGGGACCAGCACTCATCGCTGGGCATACAACAGCAGGAAGACCAGGCCTGCCCCGCCCGGCGGCTGACAAAGCAGGACGGGCAACTCGACTGGAGCCTGCCGGCAGTTGAATTGTGTCGACGGCTGCGGGGCCTGCAGCCCTGGCCAGGCTGTTTCACCAACTGGCAAAGAGTCGGCAAGCCGCCACTGCGTTTGATTATTGAGCAGGCTGAGCCGTTGCCGGCAGCTGCCGGCGATCTGCCCGCCGCCGGCACCGTGACAGAGTGCGACGGGACTCTGTTGGTGGCCACCGGCGATGGCCTGCTGTCACTGCTGCAGGTGCAGCCAGCCGGCAAACGAAGTATGTCAATTGAGGAGTTTTCCCGGGGTTACCAGATCGCTGCCGGTGATCAGCTGGGTCCCTGAAATACCCCCTTCAGCTGGCCTTCCTGTCCTCTCTCGCAGTTTTCCGGACAGTTGACAAGGTTCGTAGCAGAGGAGAAACTCGGGGGTTCTAACCGGACCGAGCAGTTGGCCGGTTGAGGCTGCACCCGAGGAGGGTAATTGGGTAGTCGATGGAAATCGTTATCAAGGATTCGTACGAGGAGATCAGCAAGCAGGCTGCCCGCGTGGTCGCCCAGGCTGTCAAAGAGAAGCCCGACGCCGTGCTGGGACTGGCTACCGGAAGTACGCCCCTGGGGCTCTACAATGAGCTGATTCGAATGCACCAGGATGAGGGGCTGGACTTCTCCCAGGTGACAACATTCAACCTCGATGAATACGTGGGTCTGTCAGAAGATCACCCCCAGAGTTACCACTACTTCATGCACGAGAATCTCTTCCAGCACATCAATGTGCCGGCCGAGAACATCTATATCCCTTCTGGCACAACGAGCGATTATCCTGCCTTCTGTGTCTGGTACGAACAGCAGATTGTGGATGCTGGTGGGATTGATGTGCAGATCCTGGGAATCGGATCCGATGGTCACATCGCATTCAATGAACCGGGCAGCTCGCTTGGCTCGAGGACTCGAATCAAGACGCTCACCAAGCAGACGATTGACGACAATGCCCGCTTCTTTAGCTCCGTCGACGAGGTCCCCGTGTATTCCATCACAATGGGAGTCGGGACGATCCTGGAAGCGCAGAAGATTGTCTTGCTGGCCACTGGCGCCACGAAGGCTCCCGCAGTCTCTGCTGCAGTTGAGGGTCCCATCACCAGCTTGTGCACCGCGAGTGCCCTGCAGTTGCATCGTGACTCGCTGATCCTGGTGGACCGGGACGCAGCGGGTGAGCTGCAATTGGCTGAATATTACGAGTGGATTCAGGCCAAGCTGCCTACCGCTCCTTGAACTGCAGCAGCTTTCCGGGAGCAGTCCAGCTGGCTAATCGACTGCCTCTGCGCTCTGTGCGGCACGTATTCCAGCGGCGCAGCGCCGCTTAGTCCAGCAGCACCAGGTTGTCACGGTGGACTACCTCGACATAGGGCCGCTGACCCAATGTTTCCGCGATCAGGTCCGACTGCAGACCGATAATCTTCGCGACCTGGCTGGACGAATAGTTCGTCAGGCCACGGGCCAGCTGTCGACTGTCAGGTGCGATCAACTCGATCACGTCACCCTTCTCGAACTGGCCCTCCAGCCGGCTAATGCCGATCGGCAGGAGGCTACTCCCCTGCTCCAGCAGTGCCTGGCAGGCACCCGCATCGAGGTGCAGCTTTCCTCGCGGCTGGGCTGAGAAGCCAATCCACCGTTTCCAGGGACTGACCGTTTTCCCCTGGGCCAGGATCAAGGTCCCGAGGTCCTCGCCAGCGATGATCCGCGTCAACACGTCGGGCTCATCGCCACTCGCTATGATCATATTCTCGCCGGCCGTGGTCACGATCCGGGCCGCTTCCAGCTTGCTTGCCATGCCCCCTTTACCGAGCAGGTCGGTTGATTCGGTGACATAGTCATCGAGGCTTTCATCCAGTTCTGTCACGGTACCGATCCGCTGCGTTGCTGGGTCCGCCGGGTCACCATCCATCAGGCCAGGCACGTTGGAAAGGATGATCAGCAGCTGGGCTCCCAGCAGGTTGGTAACCAGTGCCGCCAGCCGGTCGTTATCGCCAAAGGTTGTCATCAATTCGTCAACGGCAACGGTGTCATTTTCATTGACGACCGGGATGGCGCCGAACTGCAGCAGCGCCAGCAGGGTGTTGCGGACATTCAGGTATCCTGCCCGGTCATCCAGGTCCTGGGCGGTCAGCAGCAGCTGGGCTGCATGCCTGTCATGCTGGCGAAAAATCCTGTCATAAGATTCGATCAGCTTGGCTTGTCCGATGGCTGCCACAGCCTGCAACTGGGCGAGGTCATCGGGCCGGGTGGAGAGATCCAGCTCCCCCATGCCGGCACCGACAGCGCCGGAACTGACCAGCACCACTTCGCGGCCGCTCGCCACGAGTTGACTCAGTTGCCCGGCTAGTTCGGCGATCCGCTCATCGTCCAGCAGGCCATCAGCGCGAGTGACCACGCGGGTACCGACCTTGACCACGATCCGGTCAGCGGTAGCAGTAACTTCCTGGCGCAGTAAGTCGTTCATGGCAGCAACTGTTTTGTGGGCGGATTGTCCTTATTCAGGATAGTCCAAGAGAGCGCTGCTGGTCAGTGGCTGGAAGGCAGGCGTTGGATGCCAGACGCCAGTGGTCACATCGTGAACAGCTGAGCTCCGGTTGTCGAAATTCGTCCTCGCTCATAGAATGCACGCTCACCCGGGTCAGGGATCCTCCGGCAGGCCACGTTCTTACACTCCTGCAAGGCATCGATGAGCGAGATTCATCACGAGTGCGGCATCGCAGCCGTTTACCACCTGCCCTCGGACCAGCCTAGCAAGCTGTGTGTTCCTCAAGGGCCACTGGAAATCTCCAGGCTGATGCCACGGATGCTACAGGAC
>CAUZOB010000094.1:0-18179 GCA_963581185.1 Planctomycetota bacterium
GCATATGCCGGCAAGTAGAATGGTCCCAGCGGACAGACTTCGCCGTAGCCGGTCAGACCTTCGTCTGTTTCGACAGCCACCACCGTGCTGTCAAAGACCTCGATAGATTTTCCGCCGGACCATTTGTAGCTGCCCTCGCCAAGTGGCAAGTCGACCTGGTAGGCCGTGATTGCTGTGATCTTCAAATTGTGCACTCCCTGCGTCCAATTCAGGACCGCCATTGAACCTTTTCCTGCACGTCACCAGGACCACCACGTTTTCGCTGCGGCCATTCGTTGGCAGGGTAACCAAGGTACAGTATCCCCAGACATCGATCTTCGTCTCCGCTCCAGCCGAAATGCTCTCTCGTACTGGGTAAATCATAAATCGGAGATGATGACCAGAATGAACCAAGGCCGTGCGCTGCCGCTGTTAATTGCATGTTCTGCACAGCACAGGCGACTGCGATGACTTCCTCTTCGGCTGGTATAAAATCTCCATGACGCTGCATCCCAAGTGCGATGGCAACCGTCGTCGACTCGGCGTAACCACGAATCTTCGCCAACTTGGATTGTCGGAATTTATCCGCTGCTGTGTGCTGCTCGTATGAAGTAGCAAGGAAATCTGCCAGTTGCGCACGGGCCGGCCCCTGGATGACAATAAATCGCCAGGGTTCGGTCAGGCCATGAGTGGGAGCCCAGTTAGCATCCGTTAACAACTGATCGAGTATTTCAGGATCGATCGCATCCGGAAGATAATTGGGATCGCCATCGGCCGTGATTGGCTTGATCGTCCGCCGCTGGCGAATCAACGAGCTCAATTCGTGAGGATTCATGACAAATCAGGCAAGAGATGGCAGTCAAAACCTGTATTCTACCCGCGCCGGATTGAGGCGCGTATAGGATGCGAATTTCCCGTTAACCGTTACAGCTGAACGACCATAAGAAGAACCGCTCATGCGGACGACAGGAACCCAAAAAAAACCACTATCTTTCTGCGCTGATCCATGAAACCTGCGGCGATTCTTGGGGTTAATAACCATAGCAACGTACTTTGTGAACGATTTACGGCAGAGTGATATGTAGTCAAGATGCCGTTTATGGGGAGTAGTCGATCATGTATGTCTATTGGAAGCAACTATTTACGGCCTCTTTTTCCTTACTGGTCGCCACGTCAGCAGTGACGGCCCAAGAACGTCCAGCAGCGACAGCAAGACAGCCGGCTGCCGCCCAATACGCACAACGAATCCAACTCTACTTCGACAGCCTTGATAAGAACAAAGACGGTCAACTGAGCCCCGCAGAAGCTCCACAGCAACTGCAGAATCGCTTGTCACAATTTGACCGTAATGGCGACAAGAGTGTCAGCCGGGAAGAATTCCTGGCTGCGCTGCGGCAGCGACTGACTGGCAGTCGCCCTGCTGCCGCTGCGAATGCCCAAAGATCACGGGCAAGTGCGAATCGATCACCATCCAGCGAGCCGCGGTCAGAAGTCAGGACTGCACCTCGCGCCGCCGCCACATCGAGAAACTCTGGTGATTCTCGCAGCCGAGCTGGAAACAGGCCGCCAGGTCGTGAGGCGGCACAACAGCAGAATAACAACCGCCAAAATCAAAGCACCCGAGCCGGGGCCACTCGTCAACCGCAAACTACCCCCAGCGGACGGGCAAGTGGGTCCCGGCCGGATGTTTTATCGGACCGCTCGAATTCTAACCAGAATCGGCAGCGGACTGAAGGAAATCATCCTGCCACCCGACAGCGACCAAGCTCGCCACCCTCAGACAGATCCCAGGCCAGTCAGCGATCCGGATCTCCCCAGCGTGGACAGAGGCCCCAGGCCGGTCAGCGATCAGGATCTCCCCAGCGTGGACAGAGGCCCCAGGCCAGTCAGCGATCTGGATCTCCCCAGCGTGGACATGGCCCCCAGGCCGGTCAGCGATCAGGATCTCCCCAGCGTGGACAGAGGCCCCAGGCCAGTCAGCGATCTGGATCTCCCCAGCGTGGACATGGCCCGCAGGCCGGTCAGCGATCCGGATCTCCCCAGCGTGGACAGGGCCCGCAGGCCGGTCAGCGATCCGGATCTTCCCAGAGTGGACGTGCACTCAGGTCAACATACGGCTCACAGTCGTATTTCGCGCCTGCTGCAAACCGCTGGGGATCCTCCACTCGGACATACCGATTACCGACCTATTATCGGTCGAGCTACTGGAGCCCGATTCAAGTGCGTGCGTATTACCTGAGACAGTACTACCAGGCCCAGCAAAAACCGGCTGTGGAATGGAAGAGCAAGGTACAAGCGTCTTCCCGTTATTGGAATAAGCCCGCTACCCAATGGCGTGGCGGCAGTACGTACGGAAAACAGGATTACTCAAAGCCTGCCTACAAGGCTCCTGCCTATCCAAAGTCGTCCTACCAGGCTCCGGCCTACAAGGCTCCGGCATATTCGTACCCTGGTTATCAGTCGAACGCCAAGAGTGCCTACGGCACTTATGGTTACGCAGCTCCGGCCTACAAGGCTCCGGCATATTCGTACCCTGGTTATCAATCAAACGGCAGCAGCGGGTATGGCGCGCAAGGTTATTCGACACCGGCCTACGGCAACCCGGCCTATCAACTGAGGCTTCGGCGTACGTATAGCACGCAGGGCTACGCAACGCCTGCAGCAGAGCCTGCCAAAATCGAAGAGCCCCAAACGAAGGGCGAATAGTTCTGCCGGACGCAGCAGGAACGTGTGGTGGACAGCGGCCGCCGTCACTATGGATCAATCGGAAAGTCTCTTTTTTCCAGCAGTGTCGCAGCAGCATTATTGATGTCGAGATTGTCGCCTTCCACTCGAGCGACGACGGCATGGATCTGCTCGTCGGCTTTCCAGCCGTAGACATAGATCGCTCCATCTTCAGGCCAGCTGCCAACGTGAGCCGAATACTGCTGGGTGTAAGCCGTGGCACCCAATTCGACGAGCATATCCTTAACATCCAGGCGGGGCAGCACGCCGTCGTTTTCCTTCAGCAGTTCCTGCAGGCCATCCCAGGCAGCATCCCGATCAGCTTCCGCAGCGGACGACGCTGGCAGTGGATCGATGGGATCCGGCAAAGGCGGCTGTTCCTGCTTTCCAACACAGCCAGCCAGCAGAACAGACGTAATCAGTACAACGGCGGTGAATTTCATCTTTCGTCCTCGCTGGTGGAGCAGACTGGCAGCATACATCCCTGGCTGAGATTGGTAGATCAGGAATGCCGATCGTTGAAGCCTGCCGAGATTGTATGAAGTCTGTCGTAAATGGTCACCTTGCAAACACTTGTTCAGCTCGCTCAAGAAACTGCTAAAATGACGCTGTTCGCCGGATCACCTATGAGACGAGCTGAGTCGGGCATGAGTTCCCTGATCAAGACCATCACCGCCGCCGCCCTGCTAGCCACCGCTCCGACAGCACGGTCTGAAGAGCCGGTAAATTCCATCACGCTCAAGGCAGGCATGGGATTTCCAGTACGTCATCCACGAGGTCGAGGAAGACAAGATCTACGGTTTTCAAGGTCGACTGGTCTGGAAGAAGTTTCGCAGCCTGCCGAATTGCCAGGCGGAATACGCCAAGTGGACCAGGTACCTGGAAAAACCGCCCCGACAGACAGATGACCAGACGCCCTGATCGGCTACCATTCGCTGGCTGCTGAACACAGAATTTTGAGTGACAGATGTCCAAGCCCAAGCTAGAAATCCTGGCCTACGAGATGAGCCCACTGGGCCCGCTCTGCCTGCGGCGGCGTGAATTGCTGTCACAGCCCGGCACAATCGTGACCGAGGTGACTTTGAACCACGAATTCCTGATGAGCAGCCTGTATACCGATTCGGAGCGGGCGCTGTCGGAGATCGCCCTCGAGCTGCACTCGGGCAGCCAGCTGGAGGTGTTAGTCGGTGGACTTGGACTTGGTTACACCGCCCGTGAAGCGCTGCTGTCGGACCGAGTTACCCGGCTGGAAGTGCTGGAGTTGCTGCCGCAGGTCATCGACTGGCTAGCCCGTGGACTGGTGCCGCTGGCCGAGGAGCTGGGCGACGATCCGCGACTGCTGGTCAGCGAGGGCGACGTTTACCGGCGTCTGGCGGGTCCGCCGGCTGAACTGTTCGATCTGATCCTGATCGACGTCGACCACTCGCCGGACGAGCGGTTGGGAGATGAGAGCGTGTCGTTCTATACACCAGAAGGGTTGCGGGCAGCCCGGCAGCATCTACGAGACGGCGGTGTACTGGGGGTCTGGTCCTATGCCGAGGACTCGCCATTCGCCGATGCGCTGCGCGAGGTGTTTGCGGAGGTGCGAGTTGAGCCGGTCAGTCATGACAACCAGTTGATCGACGAGCGCCGAACGGACTGGCTGTTCTTCGCTCAGGGGTAAATGAGCTGTCTGCAACTGCCGACCAGAATAGCAGCAACTGTGAGCAACGATCGTTGGCGACTATTGGCTGGCGTGTTGCGGACAAGAGATTCATGGAAGGGCCTGTTTTTCTCTCCAGGTTCCTACTTACCCTAAGGGAGACAGCCAAGCACGCCCAGCAGGATTCGAACCTGCGACCTGCGGATTAGAAGTCCGCTGCTCTATCCGACTGAGCTATGGGCGCCGCGACAAGCGAGTCGTTGATCCATTTATATCTGTTGGCCCGCAGAAAGTCAGTGGATCGTCTATCTCGGTAACGGCGAGATGGTCATCAGTGGCTAGAGCTTGTGGTCTGGGCACAAGCCCTGACCGCCTCAGCTCCAGCCACAAAAAAACCCCTCCTGACGCATACGTCAGGAGAGGTGTGGTGATCATGTATCAAGGATACATGGAGGCAGCTATTTTCGGCCACCGTCGCGCTTGACTGCTTCTTTGAGAGCCTTTGCCAACTTCTTGAGAGGCTCACGATCTCCGTCACGTTTGGCAATACTGGCGACCTTTTCAACAGCATTTCGGATCGGCTCGTTATCACCAACGCTCTTTACAGCGTCGCTGACTTTGTTGACCGTATTCCGAACCGGCTGTCGGTCCTTGTCATCTCTGTCCCTCTTGACCACCTTGCTTACGGCAGTCGTAGCCTTGTTGGCCAAGGTACGGACGGCACCCTGGTCATTATCGCGAGCCGCGCCGTCGGCAACACTCGTACCGATGGCCAACGTACTCGCAACAATCAGCATCACAAATTGACTGATGTAACGTTTCATTTTCGCACCTTAAGGGAAAACTGAATTAAATTGGGACCTACGATCCCTCACAAACTAGTTATCGGCTGCGGACTGGAAGTAAGGCGGAGAAAATCACGGCTGCCGCTTCGAATGACAGCATCGAGATAACCGCTACAGACGGCGCCACGGACAAGCACTACTCGTCGTTTTCAGACCCAGTAGCGTTGAGCACTTCAACTCGGTCATCAGCCTCATGGATACGGATATGCCGGTTAACCGGAATATCCGTCAGCCGTGTGACATGCCCCGAGGGCCAGCGAGTCGTCAGCTCATCAGCTCGCTCCGCCCCGGCCAGGCCAAGATCAGATCGCGATGGTCTCTGGGCAAGGAAGTTGACCACCGGGTACAACTCCCGGCGAACCGTCAACTCACCTGCCCAGCACTCGATCCGGCTGCCAATCCCAGCACTGTTACTCTTGCTGCCAGCAAGTGAAATCACCAGCCAGCAGAGAATTCGACATGAACTTGAAGTTAGCATGCGCTATCCGAGCCTGGCAGCGAAAAAGAGACAGGAATCACGCTCTCTCACCAGTATCGGCCGAATAGCCTGCGACTCAAGGGTTGCGATTTGTTACCGCCGACAGGCTACAGTTCGGGGTGACAGGTTGCGAGTTAGGAGTTACAGGCGGGCGGGTGAATAGGCAGCAGGAGGCCGAAGACCCGCCGAAGCAGGAGCGCAGAGCAAGGCCGGTCAGACCAACGTCCAGTGGCTATACTGACATCCCACACTTACTTTCCCACAAGGACAATTAGACTCCCATGGCGAATACCCTGTTTGATCTCAGCGACCGAGTCTCTGTTGTTTCCGGTGCAGCACGTGGCATGGGCCGCAGCACCTCACTGGCCCTCGCTGACGCTGGCAGCCACCTGGTGCTGGTAGATCGAGACGGCGATGGCCTGACTGAAACCGCCGAGATGATCGCCGAGCGCGGGCGACGCTGCTTGCCCGTCACAATGGACGTCTCGGATGGCAGCCGCGTCTGCGAATTGTACGAGCAGGTCGACGAGGAATTCGGTCGCGTCGACTTTGTCGCCAACATTGCCGGTGAGGGAATGATCGTCGATCCACTTGATCTGACCGAAGATCAGCTGATCCAGGTCTTTAAGAACCTGGTGATCGGACGCTATCTCAGCTGCCGCGAAGCAGGTCGACGGATGCTGGCGGCCGGCAGGGGAAGTATCGTCAATATTGGCTCGTTGGCGAGCATCACCGCGCTGGGACGCAGTCACGTCTCCTACAGCATGGCAATGGGGGCAGTCGTCCAGATGACGCGGGAACTAAGCACCGAGTGGAGTGGCCACGGGGTGCGTGTGAATGCCATTCTGCCGGCCCAGGTGATTAACCCCGGACTGCAGGAGCGAATCGATGCCGACCCGGCACTCAAAGATCGCTTCCTGAGCGGCATCCCCAGCGGACGGATGGGAGTTCCGGAAGATATCCAGGGGCTGATGGTGCTGCTGGCCTCGGACGCATCCAGCTGGATCACCGGCGCCCTGATCCCGATGGATGGCGGCAACCTGGCAATGAACGCCGGCGGAACACCGGGCTGGACGACCGGCGTTAAACCATCCGAGTGACCCCGATGGTTTTCGCCTGCGACGAATAACCACCGGGTCCCTGTCGCTTATGCCAGTCCTGCGGGGCTGCGCATCAGTACTAGTCACTCTTTCCGGTTTTCGGCAACTTGCCACACTTGTAGAGTGCAACCAGGGGGTACATGCTGCCGCTGTAGGTAATGAAGTGATACGTGTCGGTGTTCAAGCTGCGTGTCCACCAGCGTCCTGACTGGCGCTGGTTCGCCAGGATCCAGTTGACCGCTTTTTCAATCCGGGGATCATTCGCATTGACTCCCGCATCCCGCAAAACCATCACCGCCAGCCCGGTCTGGTGACCGTCACTGGGCGGGACCTTGAATTCAGGCTCCGACCGCAGCTTCTCGGCTCGTCCGCCGCCGCCCCAGGTCTCGGGTGTTGCAAAGGTGCGTACCGACCAGCCACCGTCTTCTCGCTGGTGAGAGAAAATCATCTGGACGATCTCTTGCTGTTGTTCCGTACTGAGCAGGCCATCCATGCGCGTCGATGTCCAGAGCAGAAGAAGCCGGCCATAGTCATGTGGCGGCTTGGTTTCTCGCAAGTAGGTCTTGAGCTTCTCGACCTGTCCGTCACGACCTTCCTTGGCCAGCAGGTCCAGGTAGCCCGGTGCCGTGGCCAGGGCCATTGCTGCCACCGTTGCCCCGTGATAACTACTCGACTCAAACGGAGGCCAGCAATCGATGTTGTTCCAGGACCCGTCTTCCGATTGCACCTTGAGCATCAGGTCCAAGCCTGCTTTTGTTTCCTCGGAAAGCTCACCGGTCACGTAGGCATCCCAGGAGGCAAGGCCCGTCGCCAGGTAAGCAACCTGGGTCGGCTTGAGGCCTTTCTTGAGCACGTCAATATTGGCCCGGCTGAGTTGCCCCAGGCGTTTGACATAAAACTCTCGCATCTCCGCAGTCGGTTTCCCCAGCAACGGCGTCAATTCAGGACGCAACTGCATGTAGGTACCATTGGTGTGGCAGGCGATACAGTTTCGCTTGCGAGACCACGCCAGGGATCCTTTCTCAAGGTAATCAATCGCTGCCTCGAGCGAAAACGCGTCACGTATCGGCTCGTCTGAAGCTGCCGCAGGAACCTTGACATCACCCGCTTCATATTGCGGAGCCGGCTCCTGGGCAGTAACAGCCAGGCCAGCAATCGAAACGAATACCAGCGACAGGAAGATTGACAAGGTGCGCATGGCTGCTTCTCCAAGAGGAGTCCGGGTGGTGTAGGAAATCAAGCCCGGAAAACTGTTCGTTTCCTGAGCTGGACACCCGTTATAGCAGTTCCTCAATCAACCGTCGATCTTCCAGCAGGAACCGAGGTCGGCCGGAGTGATCGAGCAATGTCAGGGATGGATCGATGCCAAGATGACGATAGGCCATCGCCAGCACGTGCTCCGGTCGATAAGGCCGGTCGACCGGTACTTCGCCCTTGGAATTCGAGGCACCTACAATTGCAGGACGTAGCCCGCCGCCAGAGAGCATCACGCTCATCACCGATCCCCAGTGGTCCCGACCGGCATTTTTGTTGACGCGCGGGGTTCTGCCAAACTCACCCATTGCTACCACTAGCACGTCGTCCTGCAAACCTCGCTCGTGAAGGTCTTCAATCAACGCTGCCACGCCCCTGTCAAACGGCGGCGCATGCTTGGCCAACCCGTCGGCAATCTTGTTGTGGTCATCCCAGCCTGTACTGCGGACTGTCACACAAGTAACACCTGCTTCCACAAGCCGGCGCGCAAGCAACATGCTCTGCCCCACCGTGTTGCGCCCATAGCGATCACGGTCCCTGGCAGATTCCTGGGCAATATCAAATGCCGTCCGGGCACGTGAACCATGAACCAGGTCGAAAGCCTGCTGTGAGAAGTCGTCAACCGCCTGCGCGGCGCCGCCGAGATCCTCGAGCCGCTGCCGGGTATCGAGGCTCGTCAGCAGGTTGCGGCGATTACTGAGCCGGTCAACTGTCACGTTGCCTGCCAGCTGAAGGTTGGGGACCTTGAATCCGTCACTGTTCGGATCGCCACCCGCTTCAAATGGATTACAGGACTGGCCCAGGTAGGCCGCTCGCCCATTCCGCATCGTGCTGGGGACAGCGACATAGGCCGGCAGCGACAGCGAATTCGACCCATGGACATGGGCAATGACAGATCCAATACAGGGAGACTGGTTAGGGCCGCCCTTCGGACCCGACTTGTAGTATCCAGTCTGGGATAGATGGCTGGATGGATCATGGCTGTTATGGCCATGGTGAATCGAACGAATCACGCTCAGCTTGTCAGCAATCCTGGCCTGCTCTGGCATCCATTCGCTGAATTGAATTCCGGGAACGCTGGTCGCAATCGGCTCAAAAGCACCGCGATACTCCAACGCAGCCTGGGGCTTGGGATCATAAGTCTCGAACTGAGTCGGACCACCGGCAAGTTCGACGAAGATCAGCGATTTCTTGCGCCCCGCAGATCCGCTGGCCGCCTGCAGCTGAAGCAGTCGAGGCATGGAAACCCCAATCATCCCTGCCAGCCCAGCCTGAACGACAGCACGCCTGCTCAAGCCGTCACAAGAGTCTCTCGGCTGAATCGCCATGAACTTTCCTCGATGAACGCCCGACCTCACCTAAGATCACTCCATCCATTCTATCGGAAACTTCACGCGTGCTGCGCCATCGATGCCAGCTCTAACTGGCTGAAATCACATTTCAGGCCCAGATCGTGGTCTCGTGCCTCTCAAAAGAGGGAGTCTAGCCGAAGTAGATGGTGATGTCAGGAAACCGTTCTTTGAATTTCTCGTAGCCTTCCTCAGTGACCTTCGTCCCCATCAGCCATACCTCTTTCAAACAGGGCAAGCTGTGGATCTGGTCAAGAGCTGAGTCATCATGGCTCTCGTAAAACAAGATCCGCCAGACACTATTCCACTTGTTCAACTCGAGGCGGGCACCGAGGTCCTTGAGAGCGGCCACCGCATCGGGATGGTCAGGATCAGGCTCAACTTCCTCCTCTTCTTCCTTTTCCTTCTCCTTCTCGTCGTCATCGCTTGAGTCGTCATCGCTTGAGTCGTCGTCGCTTGAGTCGTCGTCGCTTGAGTCGTCATCGCTTGAGTCGTCATCGCTTGAGTCGTCGTCGCTTGAGTCGTCATCGCTTGAGTCATCGTCACCGTCGTCGGCGGCGGATTCGTCATCTTCTACTTCTTCCCAAACATCATCGGCGAAATTATCGCCATCATTTTTCACATCGTCAGCCATTTTCTTGCGATACGCCTCCGAATCGATACGAACCCTGCTCAATGAGGGAGGGTTGAAAACGAGGTCGCCCAACTATCGGGCGGGCAGCTTATAGTCTAGTGGAGCAACCCGATGTGGGGTAGCCGCGGCATACAGGCAGCCAGCCATTGGATAGCGAGCCAGCTTGTCGGCTGGCATATTCTCCGTTGCCGTGGTGGCAATAAGCTGAACAGCCCCTGCTCTTTCGATCAGCAACGGGCAGGTGACCTGGGGACTACCTGGCAGGTGCCACTGGATCTGCAAATCCTGCTCAGCCAATCCGTACTGATGGACGACGCCAAAGGGTGCGTCCTGGGGGTTATAGAAGGCAATGATGACTCCCTGGCCATCCGGCGTACCGACCATACCATCCGGAAAAATATCGAGGTGCGTGAGATCCAGCACGACATCAGGCGGCGACAAGCTGCCGGCAGCGGTATCCAGCCTGTATTGGACGACGGTCTGGGTGGGGGTATCAATATCCAGCAGCAGCCAATCATTTTCAGCGACCTGCCGGATGACTTTGCCATTGGAGCAGACCTGGTCATCACGCAACTGGATCAGCTGCTGGTCCGCCTCGCGCCAGAAATAGAGGCCTGCTTTCTGTTCAGAAAAAGTCAGGTCCTTGGTGCCAAACACGATTCCCTCGGCAAATGAAATGCCATCGTTGATGATCGTCCCCTCGACTGCTGCGTCGACTTCATCAGCCAGCGGCCTGAATTCACCGGTGGCCGTATCAAACTGTTGAAGCTGGCGTTCCAGGCCCAGCAGGAAGACTCCGGCCTGTTGGGTCGGAAAGGCAAACCCGGGTCGTCCCGGCAGCTGCCAGCTTTGATTCTCGCCGGTCGCCAGGTCAAGAATATTGAGCGAGCCCTGTTCTGCATCAGCAGCATGTTGAATGGCCACCCAGCTGATGCGTTGCTCACCGATCCAGATTGGTCCCTCGGGCAGGTACTTGAGCCCTGCCGAGGGCGGATCGAACAGCTGTTCCGCGACAATTGTCTCCATCCTCTGGCACGCTCCCCTTACCCTGGTAGCATCACTCGTCCACCGCTGGCGACGACTGTCTGGCCCGTCATATAGCTGGAGTCTTCACTTAGCAGGAACCGAGCCAGGCTGGCGATTTCCTCGGGCCGGCCGATCCGACCGAGCGGCGTTGCTGCCAGGATTTCCTTGCGAACTTCTGCTGACAGCGTATGGGCCATTTCGGTTTCCGTCAGTCCTGGGCAGACGCAATTAACACGGATATTATGCTTGGCCCAGGCCTGGGCAGCGCAGCGGGTCATGGCGATAACACCTGCCTTGGAGGTCGAATAGGGCAACTGGTTTTCCCGTTCGCGCAGGCCGGCGATCGAGGAGATTGTCACCATCCGTCCAAAGCCACGCTGGACCATTTCATCCTTGACCGCATAGATCATATTGAAAGTGCCATCCAGGTTGACCGACATGGTCTTTTTCCAGCGTTCCCAGGTGACATCATCTGCCGATCCCGGCATGCTGATCCCCGCTGAGGTGACAAGCATATCAACTGGACCAAGTGCTTCGCGAGTTGCGGCGACAATCTCAGCTGCGGACTCAGGCATGGAGACATCGCCGGCAATCGCCACTGCCTCACCTCCCGCCTGTTGCACCTCGGCAACAGCCTGCTCGGCATCCTCCTGTCGCGACATGTAGTTGAGTGCCAGGCGACCGCCTGCGGCCGCCAGCTGGATCGCCAGCGCCTTGCCGATCCCTCGGGTCCCGCCGGTAATCAAGACAACCTTATCAGTAAAATCGCCAGCCACTATCAACTCCTCAAACGCCGCAGCGTTTATTTCAAACCGTGAAACGCGACTCTCAATTCATCTTCCAGCAGGCGGCAGACAGTTCGATCAGGCCAGAATGCTGCTCAGCAGTTCTCCATGGACATCGGTCAGTCGATGATGTCGTCCCTGGTACTTGAACGTCAGTTGCGTGTGATCGATTCCCAGGCACCTCAGCAGGGTGGCATTCAGATCGTGAACATGGACCGGGTCCTCAACAATGTTGTAGCTGTAATCATCCGTCTGGCCGACCGAGATACCCGGCTTGATACCGCCCCCTGCCAGCCAGATGCTGAAACAACGGGGGTGATGATCGCGGCCATAGTTATCGTTGCTGAGGCTGCCCTGGCAGTAGACTGTGCGGCCAAATTCGCCAGCCCAGATAACCAGGGTATCATCGAGCATGCCACGACTGGCCAGGTCCTTGACCAGTGCTGCGGCGGGCTGGTCGGTTGCCTCACAGAGCTTGGAAATCGACTTGGGCAAGTGGGTGTGGTGATCCCAACCTCGCTGGTAGAGCTGGATGAACCGTACACCCCGTTCGGCAAGTCGTCGAGCGAGCAGGCAGTTGGAGGCAAAGCTGCCAGGTGTCTTGACCTGATCGCCATAGAGTTCCAGGACCGATTCCGGTTCCTGCGAGATATCCGTCAATTCTGGTACGGACATCTGCATCCGGTAGGCCATCTCGTACTGGGCCATACGAGTTGTGATTTCAGGGTCCTTGATCTTATTGAACCGCAGCCGATTCAAGCTGGCCAGGTCATCCAGCACGCCGCGCCGATCCTCCCGACTGACTCCCGGCGGATTGGAGAGGAACAGGACGGGGTCCCCCGAACGGCGAAACTTGACACCCTGGTGTCGACTGGGCAGGAAACCTGCTCCCCAGAGTCGGTCATAGAGTGGCTGGCCGCCGCTACCCGAGGTGAGGGCAACGAAGGTGGGCAAGTTTTCATTCATACTGCCAAGGCCATACGACAGCCACGCGCCGAAACTGGGTCGCCCCGCCAATTGGCTGCCGGTCTGCATCAGGGTAATGGCAGGATCATGATTAATCGCCTCGGTAAACATCGTGCGGATGAAGCAGAGGCGATCAGCGATGGCGGCGGTGTGCGGCAGCAGCTCGCTTAACCAGGCGCCACTCTGGCCATATTGCTTAAAGCTGAACTGGGAGGGTGCCACCGGAAAGCTGACCTGGCTGGCTGTCATGCCAGTCAATCGCTGGCCCTGGCGAATCGAATCGGGCAACTCCTCACCAAACCGCTTGGTCAGTCCTGGCTTGTGGTCGTAGAGATCCAGTTGTGAGGGGGCACCCGACTGGCAGAGGTAAATCACTCGCTTGGCACGGGCTGGCACGTGCGGCAGACCTGGCAAGCCACCAAAGCGAGCTGGCTCGGCACGATCCTCAGCAGCCAGGTGAGTCGTTGCCAGGCTGGCAAGTGCTGCGCCAACCAGGTTGATACCCGACTGGCCAAGGAACTGTCGGCGACTGTAATCCCAGGCACTGCGTTCCCACGGGCTGAGCGGGCGTTCGTCTTGCGTGTCTCGTAACATCTACAACTCCTTGAACAGATCAGCGGAAGATCACTCCCGGTTGATCACCTCGTCCAGGTTCATCATCAAGTTCGCCACGCTGGCATAGGCAGCCAGCTGAACAGTGTCCAACTGCGGATCGACGGGACTTTCTCCATAGCCGACCAGTTCGGCCGCCGCCTCGGGGTCCTGCTGGTAACGTTCCAGGGCGCGGCCCAGCGTCCGCTGGAGAATCTGCAACTCCTGCTTCGTCGGTCGTCGTGCCGTAAGCTGGCGAAATCCCCAGTTAAGTCGTGCGGTCGATTCCACTCCCCCCTCGAGCATCATGGCAGCTGCCAGCCGACGAGCGGATTCTACAAAAGTCACATCATTCAAGAGGGCCAGTGCCTGCAGCGGGGTGTTGGTGCGAGATCGCGTCAGCACACATATCTCACGCGAGCTGGCGTCAAAGGTCATCATCAAGGGGGGTGGCACGGTCCGTTTCCAGAAGGTGTACATGCTGCGCCGATAAAGCGATTCCGCATCATCACGCACATAAACCTGGCTGGAAATCTCAGCCCAGAGTCCCTCGGGCTGGTATGGCTTGACCGAAGGACCACCGATTGGCCCAATCAGCAGCCCGCTCACCGCCAGCGCCTGGTCCCTGACAACTTCTGCTTTCAAGCGTAGTCGGGGGGCGCGGGAGAGCCAGATATTCTCAGGATCGGCCGCCAGTTTCTTGGCCGTTAGCTGAGACGACTGACGGTAAGTCGCGCTGCTCACGATCAGGCGCTGCAGCTGCTTGACATCCCAACCGCTCTCGACGAACTCAACAGCGAGCCAGTCGAGCAGCTGCGGGTGGCTGGGCATTTCTCCCTGGCTGCCAAAATCCTCTAGAGTGCGAACCAGTCCGCGGCCAAAATAGAGGCTCCAGAAACGATTCATCGTGACCCGTGCAGTAAGTGGGTTTCGCTCGCTGACAAGCCAGCGAGCCAAGTCGAGTCGCGATTGAACTGCTTGCTCGCGGCCCTCGTCAAGCCAGCTGGGGATAGCCGCCGTTACCTCTTCACCTGGCTTGTCGTATTGCCCTCGCTCCAGCATGTAGGTTCTGCGCGGGTCCGCGCTCTCCTGCATCACCATCACTGTTGGCACCAGTCGGCGAGCCGACTCGAGTTTCTGCTGTCGGTCGCGGCGGGCATGAAAAAGCTGCTGCAGCTGCTGCGGAGCATGGCGATCAAGGAAGAGGTGCCTGAGTTTGGCCTGCTGAGCCACGCTGCGTTCCGCCGCTGCCAGCCGGCAGATCTGCTGGATCGAGTCACTGCAGGCCAGCACAGCAAGTTCCTGCGGTTTGAGTGCCCGCTGGTAGACGCGTGTTTCATCGAGCCGTCCGTCCAGCAGCAGCGATCCACCTTCGGAACCGACCTGCAAAGTGTCACTGGTGGTAAAGTCGCCAGTGAAGATATCGAGCAGGACATCAACGTCCTGCCGCTCGCCATTGATATAGAGTTGCAGTCCACTGGCCAGCTGAGAACCGTCGTGAACCAGCGCCAGGTGAGACCACTCGCCGACCGGCAAAGTCTGCTTGCTGCGGATGATGATCGCATCATCCAGCCAGCGTGGTCCAAAGTTGACCTGCACATGATTATCCACCAGTTTCCAGCTGAAACCGGTGGCCCGTGCATCCTCCGTATTCAGGAACGACATGATCGTTCCTGATTGCAGTGAGCGAGGCTGGAGCCAGGTCGACAGCGTCAGAGGCTGGCTCCCGGTGAACTTGATCGTACCTGCTCCCTCCACAAAGCGGCCCGCCGGCAGGTCCAGTGCCTGGCCAATCAGGCCCTTGGAAAAAGAGACTTCGGCACCCTCACCGACGATCGACAAGGGTGACCCGGCTGGCTGCTCGTCCGCTGCCGGCGTATCGTCCGCCGGTGGATCGTCTGGTTGGGGGTCAATCAGCTCGATATCGTCCAACCCATCCCAGCTGATTCTGACAGCCAGTCCCTGCTGAATAACGACGTCGTCCTCCGGCCGCGGTTGATAGTTGTCACCCCAGGCTGCCAGCAAGTGCTCAACCTGCTGCTGTTGCTGGGCCAGCTGATCATCGGCACGGTCAAGATCCTGCTGAAGTCCTGTCAGCTGTCGCATCATCTGGCCGGTGGGCGATCGCATCAGGGGGAATGAGTTCCCGTACTTGATGACTCGTCCACGCTCCGGCACGTTATTGAAGAATGCCATCAGCTGGTAGAACTCGCGATTCGTGATCGGGTCGTACTTGTGGTTGTGACAGCGAGCACACCCCATCGTCAGACCCTGCCAGACCATGAAGGTCGTCTCGACTCGGTCCACCGCGTACTCAATCAGGTATTCCTCAAAGACAATTCCCCCCTCCGAATTAGCCCGGTGGTTACGGTTAAAGCCGGTTGCCAGCAACTGATCGCTACTGGGGTTCTCCAGCTGGTCGCCAGCCAGCTGTTCGATCGTGAATTCGTCGAACGGCTGATTCTGGTTAAAGGAGGCGACCACCCAGTCGCGCCAGCGCCACATGTGGCGTTCTCCATCGGTCTGGTAGCCGCTGGTATCCGCATAGCGTGCTGCATCCAACCACTCGACAGCCATCCGCTCGCCGTAACGAGGTGAATCGAGCAGCTGGTCCAGCAACCGTTCATAGGCGGCCGGTGACGAATCGGCCAGATACGCATCCAGCTGTTGTTGGCTGATTGGCAAGCCGGTCAAGTCCAGGCTCAGCCGACGAGCCAGTGTCTCGGCTGCGGCCGGCGGGGATGGCTTCAGCCCTGCGAGCTGCATCCGTGCCAGTGTGAATGTATCGATCGCATTGCGAGCCCAGTTGTCGCCGGATGGCAGGGCGGCACGTTGCGGAGCTGCAAAGGACCAGTGCTCATCCCAGCGGGCACCCTGCTTGATCCAGCGACCAAGTAATTCACGCTGGTCCGAGCTGAGCGAGCGACCAGAATCGTGGGGCGGCATTTGAAAGTCCGGATCCTGCGAGGAGACACGCTGCCAAAGAGCACTTGCTTGCAGATCACCTGGCACCAGTACAGCTGGATCATGATGCGGCGCAAAAGCACCTTTCCGCTGGTCCAATCGCAATTCGGCCTGCCGCTGATCCTCGTCCGGTCCGTGGCACTTGTAGCAGGTGTCGGACAGGATCGGCTTGATATCGCGACCAAAGTCAATCGCTGGTTCGGCGGCCAGCAGGGCTGAACCAAGCACGATCCAGCTGGCCAGCGCAGCTCGACTGGCCTGCAGCAGAAGTCTCGAAGAATATTGGCGTGACAGCGGCACCTTGCACCTCGGTTCATGTCCAGGGACGCAGCATCTGAGCTTGTACTCGTTGCCAGGTTTCAGCTCATCGCTGGCCCCAGGCTGCGGTTGTATTTTACCTGACATTCTTGTCCCTGTGGATAACTTGCAGATAGTCCCGGTAGGCGCGTTGCCGCGCTGCCACGATCGACTGGACCGACCCCAGTTGTTTATCCTTGTCCGCCGGTCGGGAATGCAAGAGCAGACCATAGCGCAATCTGAGCGGCGACTGGGCCGTCACCTCAAGGGCGTTCTTTTCCCCGCCCCCCAGAGCCCGGCTGCCAAATGGATTTGCAGCCAGCAGGCCGTAATCGCGGGCATGGAACCAGCTTACACGAAAATTGTCCGGGTGCGGCATCAGCGTGATCCCCAGCAGCTGGTCAGCAACGATCCCATGGTAGTCACACCAGGCAGATTGCTTTCCCCACACGCCAGCACCGTTAACTCGTGACTGGCTATCGACGATCCGCCCGCCATTGGCAACGGTCAAAGGCGTCGACAAGCGGACGGCCAAGCCCATTTCCTCCTGGTCGCCAAAGACGACAGGCTTATCAGCTGGCGTGAACAGGCTCTCCCACAACAGCAGGTAGCCTGATTCACGAATCGAGAGGGCAAAGCGAAACTCTTCATGACAGACAACCGACCTGCCGTCGCTCGACATGTAACGATTGCGAACCACAAACTTGGCCCAACCCTTGCCGGAGTCGGGTGGGGAAAGAAAGCCTGCATGCTCGACGCGCGCCTTGAGTCGCCAGTAGTCGTGACCGCTGATGTCACCAAAAGCCAGCCACAAGCCCGGGTGAAAGTCGGCGTGGTCGGTCGCATCCTGGCCTTCCAGCGGCGGATGCCTGCGACTCAGTGGGACGCCAGAGGGTGCCAGCAGATGGGCAAAGTAGGGTCGCCCGATCTTCTCATCTCTCCAGACATACCGCAGCAGGCGAACATCATCAACGATGATCTCGAGGAAGTCGCGGTCCAACTTCAGACGGACTGCTGGCAGTGGCCGGGCTGAGCTGAGTTGATCCTCAGCAAGGCAGGCTGATGTCGGCATGGCGATCAGCACTGCAAGCAGCCAGATGCGGGGACATGAGCTGGGAGCCATCTTTTCCGACCATCAAGAGAATCGCAGGAGCCCACATTATAGCGGCTCTGGCGACGGCTGGCGGACTCTCTGGCAATCAGTTGTCGGCGGGTTCCAGGAACCAGCCCTGCGACTGCACCTCGATAAACTCCGGTACGTCGATCTTGTCGCCGCCCAGGTCGTGGATTGCCCAAGCGAGCGTCCATTTCAAGGGACTATCGAGGGCGGAAGAGAGGAAAAACTCTTCCATCAAGGGCAGCGAATCGACCGATCGCATGCGAGCCAGCGTGACAGCGGCCATACGTTTGACGATGGCCCCTTCCTGTATGAAAGGAGATTGATCGGCGATACGTGCCCGCAGCTCCTCGGCCAGGTCGGTCATACCCTCCTCTGTCGGCACCTGTTTGTTCGGCTGATCGACTGAAAGCAGGCCAATCGCCCAG
>CAUZOB010000095.1:0-18089 GCA_963581185.1 Planctomycetota bacterium
TGGATTTTTTGTGCCGATTAATCGCAGTGGCATCGCACATCCGCGGATGGCATTCAATGCGGTGGCAACTTGGGGCGGTATTGGACTCTTCTTGTGGTTTGACGAGGAGGACGGTTTGGGGGAAACTTTGAACGACGAATACCTCAAAAAGCTGACTACCGCCTTCCAAGGCAACGTTGACTTTTCGGGCAAGGAGCCAGGCGTGTCGTGGGAGCTCGTTGAGCGTGACTACGAAGCGTTCTGCGACGTGCTGCTTTGGCTTAAGAACACCCTGGAGAGTCGAGCGGGGGTTGGCCAAGAATAGAGATGGATTCGGCAGCAGAACGAATAGCAGTGCTGCTGGAATGAGAATAAGCCAGCCTGTCGTCAGCCTTAAGGCCCGACTGAAGCGTGTCGGTCGTGGGTAACGGACTTCCTCACTTTCGTCCGTAACGTGAGGCGATTAATCCCCCCAAAGATCGAATTCTGACGCCAGTTGGTCCCAATCCAAGTCCTGCACAGCTTCTTCAACAACTATCTGCATCGGTTGCGAACTGACATCGTCACAAAAAAACGCAACGTTCAGACGTGTACCCCATGCGTCGCCATCCGACCCCCGGCAACTGAGCGTACAGCGAACCTGATACTTAGGCAGTTCCGGATACTCAGGATCCGAAAAATCCAACGTCGGCTCAATGATGTGAAACGATGAAGGCTCTGCTCGAAGACGTTCGAGAATGAAGTTGTTGGTAATCTCACCAGGACGACCTTCCATTTGTCCGAAGTAAGATCCTTGCACATCAATCCAATGGAGCGTCACCGTTCGTCCATCGCTCATGGTAATCTTCATGCGGCTCTCTCCTCGTTCACCTCTGCAGAGAATGCATGACGCCCCAGACATCGTGCAATGAGTTTTCATACTCGCTGCCAACGTCATCCAGATTACCAGCCACTTGTGACTTAAAATTGTCGTAATCAAGCTCGCCGCCAAGGGATGCCAGTACGTGAGTCCACTTGGACTTGTCGATAAAAATCCGGTAGCGGTAATCCGTATCTGGCGTCTCGACGATCTCCACGTCACCGATCGATTCTGTAAAACGCCGCTTCAGGTTCTCGAGATGGTTTTTCAGGCGAGCGCGGACCATGATGCGAGTCGGGTCGACGCGGTTTGTGTAGCTGCCATCACCTTCTCGAGCACAGACGGCGCTAAAGAATCCGTATTGAGTAAACAACCACATGGATTATTCCTCTTTGTTATCGGGTTCATGAAATCTGACGCGAAGATCCGTTCGGGCATTATCATCATATTTGATGGAATTGTGTTTTTTTCGGACGCACTCAATGGCCTCGGGCCATCGGTCGGCATATTGCTCTTCCCATTTGCTAAACCACTCCTGAAATCTGTACTCCTCCGGAAGATCAATTTCGATGATGTCGAAGAACATCTCGCGGAACAGACGCCAGTACTTTCCATGGGAGGGTTCATAGACGAGTGACCACTTGCAGAGTGAACGCTGAAAAATGAAAAAGACAGCGAGCTTCTGGAGGTCATCCAAGTCGGTTGGTAGGTCGTCATGCAGTTGCTCGATGACTTCGGTAGGCTCAAAGCCGGTTTCTTTGAGGTACCGGTAACCATCAAACCGAAGTGCTGTTTTGACCAAGATATCGTACTCATTGAGCGGTTCTGTATCATTCATACATCTGGTCTCTTGGTCTGAGCACTATTTCGGCGAGTTGTTTCATTCGGGCCACCGATCTGAGCCACTGGCCGGCTCGCCATTGTTGTACCGCTCCAAGTGGGAGACTTTGGCTACAAGACTATCTACAGAAGCTGTAAGTTGGAAGTTGGTGTCATCGCGTGGGGCAGGTTCATCTGCTTTCCATGCTCATCGTAGAATTGCCAGGGTTCTGAAACAACCAACGGTGGTAGAGACAAGTTTTGGCCGTGCGCAGATTCATGTGTCGGGTTTTTCAATGATGTGTTTGCCATGCAGAAGGTCTTGGAGCCAGCATTCAGAAGAATGTTGTGGAATCGTGGCTACATGGCTTCGGAGATGGATGCGATGGCCTAAAGATTCGTCGGCTGAATGATCTGCTGATCGAGTTTGATGCGATGGAAACAGCCGTGTCTGATTGGCGGCGGGGTCTGCGGCAGCAGCGGTGGCGAGTGGTTATGATTGAGCCACGAGGATTCTGTCTCCTGACTGCTGAAGGTGCTGCCATGAAACGACTGCTTGTCTGCCTACTGCTGGTCGGTGTTGTGGGGTGTGCCGGCTGCCTGCTGGTTTCCAGTCCAGCTGCCGTTGCTGCCGAGCCAGCTGAATTCGTGGTTCCCCCATCGCAGCGGCAATTGTTCCTCGACGACCATGGCGTCGCCCGCATGGAAAACCTGCGCCGGACGATGCACCAGCCGGTCAAGCGGGGAGCGGTGATTCGCAGTCCCAACCCCAGGCAGACCATCCAGACGCGCACCGCACCGGTCTGGGACCCGGAGGCGAAGCTCTACAAGTTGTGGGTGCTGGGAATCGACCAGAATCTCTGGCAAAGCCCCGATGGGCTTCATTGGACACCCGGGCCGAAGACTAACATGGATATCCGCATGGTGGTTTACGATGCGCAGGATCCGGACCCGTCACGGCGCTTCAAAGCACCGCTGCTCAACCAGGGATTTGTCGTCTCGGCAGATGGTGTGCAATGGAAGAAACTCGACCTGGAAAAGATCCCCAGTTCGGACGAGGGCAATTTCAGTCTCGATGTTGAAAACGGTCTTTTTATTCACACTGTAAAAAGAGGCAGCGGCACCGGCCGCGCCCTGGCACTGGCAACCAGTCGTGACTTCAAGGCCTGGCACGACCTTGGTATCGTCTTCCAGTCCGACCAGCTTGACCAGGAACTGGGCAAGGCAAACATCAAGGCGCGGATGGCCGATCCAACGCTTCACCGGCCTCCCTACAATGACCCCGCCGTCTACAACGTCGACGTCTACAACATGGGCGTTTTCCGCTACGAGGGACTCTACATCGGCATGCCGGCCATGTATCACGCCACCGGCCCGGTACCGAATTATCCCAACACCGTGGGGTTTCACCTTGTCCAGCTCGCATTCAGTCGTGACCTGCAAGATTGGCATCGGCTGGGCGACCGGCAACCGTTCATTGGGCCCTCGAAGCTGGATTCCGGAGCCTACGACCTGACCCAGATCCTGCCTCCTTCGACTCCCATCCTGCGCGATGACGAGTTGTGGTTTTACTATACCGGGCTGAAGTGGCGAGGCTCGTTCACCTACGTCGGTACGTATCCGAACGGCACGACTGTGCCTATCCCTGGCCGGGACCGGGACGGCGGCGCTATCTGCCTGGCGGTCCTTCGCCGCGACGGTTTTATTTCACTTAATGCGGGGGACAAGGAAGGCATCCTCCAGACGCAGACCTTCCAGCTTCCTGCCGAGAGCCTTCATGTCAATGCGAACGTCCGTGATGGCGAGCTGCGGGTCGACGTGCTCGACGAAGCGGGCAGGTTGCTGGCGAGATCGGAACCGACCAAGGGGGACCTCCTGGATGGAACGGTCAGCTGGCAGGGGGGCGAGGGGCTCAAGGGGTTGGCGGGAAAGAAGGTGAGTCTCCGCTTCACCCTGCGCGGCGGTAGCATCTACTCCTACTGGCTTGCCAACTAGGGCCGCCGTGCTGCTTTCACACCGCGGGGACGGAACATCGTTTCCGGTGGTGGCGCTTTTATTGAGGCCATTTACCGTGTTGTCGGTTCCGGTTGCATCCCCAGTTTGTCCCCAGTCGCGGGGAGCAGTTATGATTGAGCCACGAGGATTCTCTTAACTGACTGCTGAAGGTGCTGCCATGAAACGACTACTTGTCTGCCTGTTGCTGTCGTTGTTCGTTGTGGGGTGCGGGGCAAGCGATGGCGACAAGGCCGTAGCGGAATTCAACAAGGGTGTCGACTTTTCTGCCCGCAAGGATTGGGCTACCGCGATTGCCTGTTTCGACAAGGCAATCCAACTCGACCCCGACTATACCAACGCCTACATCTACCGGGGCGCGGCTTACCAGTGGCTGGGCAACGACGTGTAAGCTGACGCCGACTACGCCAGGGCCAAGGAACTGCGTTACGAGCCGGAAGACGAGTAACCCCTGACCATCTCCAGCACGGCCGCCTTCACGCTCTCGGGTAGCTCGGCCCAGGCTTCGAGCAGGAGCCTCAGCCGCTCGTCACCGCCAGAGAGTGCACTGCCCATCAGCTCGGCCAGTTCTTCGTCGGCTTTTATGGTTTTTCGCTCTCCGTGATGCTGGCTTTGAAGTTCATTGACTGGTATTCGACTGTCGGGCAGTACAATGGCTTGCCGTCAGTCTCGACCAAGCCAGCAGCTCCGGAAAACAACACATGAAACAGCTTCTCCCAGTCCTCATGATTCTCGCGTTCGCGGCCAGTTCGTCGCTGCAGGCAGACGACAAGTCAGACAACTCGCCGACTCACGCGAATGTCGCCTATGGACCTCACAAGCCGAACGTTCTCGACATCTGGATCGCCCAAGGTGACGGACCGCGGCCACTTCATGTCTATATTCACGGTGGAGGCTGGATCGGCGGCGACAAGTCCAGTAAAGGTGATCCTCAGAAGCACTGGCTCGCAAAAGGAATCTCCTACGCGGCAATCAATTACCGCCACACGCCACAGGCTTCGTTGCCGGCACCTGTGCATGACGCGGCGCGAGCGATTCAGTTTCTGCGATCAAAAGCAGGTGACTGGAACATCGACAAGGACCGCATCTGTTTGTCCGGTGGAAGTGCAGGAGCCTGCACATCGATGTGGTTGCTGTGTCATGACGACCTGGCCGATCCGAAAGCGAAAGACCCCGTGCTCCGTGAATCGACCCGAGTCTCCGGAGCGGCAGTTAATGGTGGACAGACGTCGATCGATCCAAAGCAGATCGAGCCGTGGCTGGGACCGATGGTGCTCCAGCATCCCATGATCAGCATGGCAGTAGGCGAACCGACTATTGAGGGTGCGCTGAAGAACTATGAAAAGCACAGCCCGCTCTATGTCGAGTTCTCTTCATACAACCATGTCAGCAAGGACGACCCGCCGCTGTTCATGTCGTATGGCGGTGACATGACACTGCCCTCAAAGAATGCTGGACACGGAATTCACCATCCGGTCTACGGAGTCAAAATGAAGCAGAAGGCGGACAAAGTCGGCATGGAGTGCCATCTGCTGATTGGCAACGGACAGGTTTCCAAGTCCGACAAGTACCGGAACGCCAACGAATTCATTGAGGCGATTCTGCTCGGTCGAAACGGAAAGTCCAACTGAATTGAACTCAGGTGTGTATTTCGTCCGAAATCCGCGCAAAGTGCGGTCAAGTGAGTTGCTTACCAGGTCAGAAGCTAATCCCCAGCGGCTTGAGCATGACCAGGTAGTAGGCAAGGACCATCAGTTCGGTAGCGAAGAGGGAATACTGGAACCGCTTTTTGACAGCCCGGTAAATCGAAGAGCTGATAAAGAAGACCAGGAAAAGAACGGCCTGCACCACCAGCACGCGAATCCAGACAATGGGAAGTGGGGCGGCGACCCATTCCAGGTCGACTGCGCCTTGGGTAAGGCCCAATTCCACCAGCAGCAGCAATGCCAGGATCCAGTCAAAGGAAAAACGGGATTTAAAACCGGCGATAATCAACGAGATTGCCGGAATCACGATTACGAGTCCGACCGTGTCCCCAACATCACGAAGACCATTCCAAAGCACCGCTCCATAGACAACGAAAAGGGCGAGCCGAAAGAGCCATAGGATTAGCACGCGCCACCAGAGAGGCCGCTGCTTGACTATCGCTTCGGGGCTAACCGAGTCTTCTGGCATCTGTCACTCTCCCATCATGTCACCCACAAACAGGATAATCTATTCCATTTTTGTTAGCCTGTTACGTGACCCGTAACTTTATCCTCCCTTCCGCTGCTTGTGAGCGCATGCTTGACTGGCCCCTCAAGAAACGCTGGGCTATTGCCAGCGGCTGCTTTTCGCTGACCCTGCTACCGCTGCTCTTTCCGCCAGGCCCGCTCACGGTGGCCTCCGATATCACCGTCCTTCTCGAGCCACTCGATGAGACGGGACATGTCAGCTACCTACGGCATTTCCAACAGCGATTTGCCTCCATTCCGCAAGCTGAGAATGGCTACCAGGTTTTGGCGGCTTTGCCCGCTGCCAGGACCTTCAAGGAACGACAATTCCATCCTTTTCTACGACCGGACGTATTCTATTTCGCCTGGTCTCGCCAAGTGCCGCTGGGGCACCCAGGCTTCCAGTGGGCCGATCCTCCAGATCCAGAGTCGATCACCTGGATCGATGAATTTATGGCACCCTATTTCGATCAAATGCTGGGTTCTTCCTGGAGCGAACATCAACCAGGCGTCATGGCAACCCAGACGTTTCATGCCCAGTTTGAATATGCCATCTCCGAGCCTTGGACCCGCCAACAGTGCCCGATGGTCGCCAACTATCTCGATTACAACGGCACGATCTTCTTCCATGGCCTGCTGGAGGCTGCTGCCCGACCGGCCTACGCGGCATCCTATCAACCGCTCACGGAGAATTGGTACCCATCGCACTCGCTCAAGGGGGAGAACCTGATAGCTCTCATGGAGAACGATGATTTCACTGAGGTTATTATTCACCAGTTACGTTACATCCTGCGGTTACAGACGATGCAAATGATCGGAGAGAAGAGGACAGAGGAGTGGGTGGCCACGTTGTTTCAACTCCACAACTTCTTGCGCCGCTGGGCAAGGCAGGCCTTGAACCCCGCGAATTGTCATCGCACGGATATCTCTTTTTATGGCGCCTATGCGATCCTGATTCAGTACTCTGCGGACCAGCCCGAACTGCGAGCTCAACTGCACAGGTCCCTGAAGAATCTGACGCCTTTTCCCGCCGGGTCGGAGTATATCGACACCACGCTCCGTCTCGAGTTGCTCGATTTCTTCCAGTCGTGCAAGCAAAACGGAATGCGATCTTACCTGCAACGCGCTACCCAGTTGGATCACCCCATCCACTTTGAACTCGTCTGGCAATCCCACCTGCGAGCAGCCTTTACTGACTGGGATGAAAATGCCAGGTACGCCAATGCCTGGATCGACACTCTTGTCCGTGGCATGAAGCCCGGCGATACAGTCCAGGAACGCGAACGTCACATCCTGCAGACAGTGCGGGCCTGGAGTGGCTCCACTGCCGACCGTTTTCTCTTTCAGTTCATGGCCGTGTACCTGCGATCGTCGGTGCACCACCACATCGAGTTGATTACGAGAGACAAACATTACCTGATAGAGCTGCAACTCGCCCTGGAAGACTACCGGGCCAGGGAAGGGCACTATCCAGCCAGCATCGACGAACTGAGGCTCCGGATGAACGGGGCAGCGATCCAGGTCCCCCATGGGTCCGCCGAGCTGGAATATTACGGTACGCCCGAGGGCTTTATTCTCTCCGCCGTATCGGGAGACGACTGGCAGACTCCTCCCCTCGATGTTCACCCCCATTATTTCCGCAGCTGGAACCTGGTGGAGCGAAGCCAACGCAACCTTGTCTGCCTGGGAGGTGATTACAGGGCGATCGGCAGACTTCGCCACCAGCGCCGGCAGGTAGAGATTGCCGCCATGGAGCCGGGAGAGTATCGAGATTCCATGAATGAGCAGATGGTCGAGATTGAGCAGCAGATTGCGGTCCTTAAGAACCTGCGAACCGTTGGCGGTGAGATAGCGGATTACAAGTTGAAAGGACTGATTGACTATGAGACGAAAGAATACGAGCCCCAGCACATCTGGTTTTGGCCAGAGAATGATGCGGGTGATGAATCGGTCGAGATCATCCGCGACGTCAAGGAGTCTTTCCCGAACATCTTCCTTATCGATATCCGGCCCACGGACATCACCGAGGCTGGGCTGAACCAGTTAATTCAGGCGCTGGCACAGATGGACGAGGAGAGCACACAACCGGTTACGATCCTCCACACACTGAATAGCGAGAGGGTCATCACTGCTTTCAAAGAGCTTGATTCTCCACTCGTCGCACTGCAGATATCGCATACCGAAGTACTCCTGCAATCTGGAGAGATCTCGTCGACCGGTCCCTCCCCGCGCCAGGACACTGTTCTTGAGCGTGGCTATTAGCTGTGCGCTATCTCCATTCTGCTCCGTCTACCTACGGCCGACTTCGCAGGACGAGGGCAATGATGGCGTCCTTCACGCTCTCGGGTAGCTCGGCCCAGGCCTCCAGCAGGAGCCTCAGCCGCTCGTCATCGTTAAAGAGTGCATTGGTCAGAAGGTAGCGACCATGTGTCGGCAGCATTTTCAGTTTCCTTCGCCACCGCACCACACTTCACTCAACTTGGTCCCAGCCCTCAGCGCATCAACTCTTCGCCGATTTGTTTGGTCAGGAACTCCACCAGGAGCAGCGTTAGCTCGCTTCGCTCCGCGTCGTCCAGCTTGGCCCAGATCCAATCCAGCAGCTCCATCCCGAGCTCCGTCGTCGTGCTGGATTGAGGCCCCAATGCCTTTTCTTCCGCCCGTTCTAGGCCGCCCACTGCTTCGGCTCTAGGATGCAAGGGCCGCTCCCGGGCCAGGAATGCCCCTCCTCCGCTACTAGGCCCTCCGCGCGATTACACGGAGGGCTTTTCTTCTAAGAGGCACCTCAGGAGACTCAAACATCCCGTTAAGCCCTGTTTTTGTAATGCCAGCAGCGTGTTTTTCCGCTGCCGGAACCAACTCAGGAAGGTTGTTCTGTAGTGCTGTGTACACCATCTGATACAGATAGGATGTGTTCCGTGAGTTGTCCGGTCAATCTCCAAGTGACTGCTTCGGTTTTATGAAAAGGATCTCGCCGCGCCCGATCCATCCTGTTCGTAAATCGACTCGAAACCATCCATCGCTGTTCTTCTTGTGGAACCGAACCGGCGAGCGGCGGCCAAATTGCTTGAGGTCGTACTGTGCCCAGGTCTTGCCCATGTCCGTCGAGATAATGAATCCCGTGTGGTAGGGCGACGCCGGTGCATAATGCGCGGACATAATTACACCATCTTCAATGATCATGTTCGCTGATTCGTATTTCGAATTGAACAGCATGGTGTGCTTTTTGGGATCTGCAAGATCCGCCGGGTCGCAACGAAAGATGCCACGGTCGTGTGGCAACTTGCCATTGTTTCCGTTCGCGTCCGAGGCCCAATAGAGTTGGCCATCCACGAAATTAATGCCGCCCGACTTGTATCGCGAGTTTGAGTTGACCGATACGAGAATCTTCCACTTCCACGAATCTTCTTTCCCGTCATAGGTGCCTCGCAGCCAATGGCACTCGTGATGATTCCCTCGATCATGGTCGCCGGTACATGCGTAAAACGCATTTTCGGCGGGGTTGTATGATACCGAATGAATATGTCGGCAGATAACCGGGTTATTGGGGTCACCCAGTGGCGCTCCGGTCTTTGCGTCTCGATCGTGAAAGCTAGGATTGTGTCCAAAGGCATACGCAATCTTCACCGTCTGTCCCTGGTCGGTGGAGTAGTAAATATTGACCGGAACCGGTCCGCCGAGGACATTGCAGTAGTTGCCCCATACGAGCATTTCTTTCCCCTCGACATCCCACGTGTGAACGCCGTCGAGTGAATGGAAGTACCAACCGGGCCGACTCGGATTGGCCGGAGTGTGGGGCAGGTAATCGCGACCGTCCTGATCCTTGACGATGATTTGTCTGTGTGTCTTCAGATTGTCGGTGCTCAAATACAGTCTGGTTCGCGTGGCGAAGAGGATATTCCCGTTCTTCAAGATGCAACTGAAGGTGATGTTTTTCGCGTTGGGAAACTCCGAGCTGTGCGCCCAGGTCCGGGCGTTATCTTCAGACAAAACGATCTTTCCGTCGCTGAAACCGAAGGCCTTATTATCGCGCTGCGAGTCGATGTAAGGGTCGGCCGGCGCCAGTCGATACCAGAAATGATCGGTCTCGCCTTCTGTGGATACGGCGGTCGCCGGCGCCGCACTGGATCGCTCGGCGACAGTCATAAAGGCGGCGTGCACAAACAGCAGGGCTGGGAGGATTAACGCTATGGTAAGAATTCGGTTTATTTCCATGAAAATCATCTTCTTGTTTATGACGCAGTCAATTGAACCGGAGATTGGCCACACGGCAATAAGTTGAGTATAGACTAATCTCTGGAGAGCTCTTTCCGGCTTGTAGCAAAGTCGCGTAAAGCGGTCAATTCTTACACTGAACGACCCTTTTTCGGGAGCGTTTATAACCAATCGGGATTTCTTCTGCACGGGCGTGCGACTCTCTTGCGTGGCGAAGAGGTTTTTGAATTGGCCGATGCAGTCGCAAACGAGTTGTGGCAGGTCACGTCGGATGAAGCGAGTATGTTTACGGGCCAGTGTGATTTCACCGGCGAACATCAGGTTGTCACAGACCAGCACGCACGACCCTACACAGATCCCGGCTGGGAAGGTTTTGTCGTGTGAGTTGCGTAGTCCGATCACGCCAGCGATAGTACGTCAGCACATTGACTTCCAGCAGTCGGCAGACGTCCGCAACCGTCTTTCCCTAGCCCAGCTCCAGTTCAGCTCGGCGCAGCTTGGCAATAATCTGGTCGGTGGCATTTGGCCAATCCATACAATCAATACGCCCAGTAAAGTACTTTCTGCCGATATTTCTAATACTACGTGTCATAGAATTGGATCGTTTGAATTGGATCGTGTTATGCAGTGGAAACAGATATCGTTGGCAACCGTTATTGCAGTTTCTGGGTGTTTCAGTGGAATTTTAACAGCTTTCGAGACAGCGGAAATTCTGAGACGGCCCCATAGCATTTCCGACTCACGATCAGAGGCTCAACCACCCACTTTCGGCAACGTGTCGACGCTACCCAACCAACACTCTCTCTACCGTAACCCCCTTAAAAAAAATACATCTCATAAGGCGTCGAAATTCAGGGATGCGGGTTATTTTCTCGAAACGGAGTACCTGAACTGGCAAATACGACGCAGTGACCTTGATTACGCTATATCCGGCGATCTAAATCTCGGCGGAGGAATCGACAACGCAATTCTTCACGAAGTAACGCATCAATCTGAGCCTGGGTTTCGTTTACTCTTTGGTCGATCAATCAATGACGATTGGAATATTGCATTCGGGCTCACAACGTACTCTGCAAACCAAGATGCAACTGTCGTTGCCGGCTCAGGTTTAGTATATGCAACGCTTACGAATCCATTTCAATTTGACACACAAATAGGCCGTGCAGACGCTTCATCAAATTTTGAACAACGAGTTTATGATCTCTACATCAGTCGACAGGTTGACGTTGGCGGAAAACGTAACGTAAAAATCTTCGGCAGTATGCGATTTACCGATCATGACAGTACCAAACGCGTAGACTACTTTGATATCGATGAGATTTCACCCTTAAGTAATATTGCGTCTGAAACTAATTCGACGGGATTTGGAATTCGTATTGGCGGTGAGGGAATCTGGGAAATAACCGATCGGTCTTATGCATTCGCCGCGGGTGAATCATCGCTCTTGCTCAATAGAGTTACGACCACCACGGTAAACACACGTACTCCGAGCGTTGGGGGCAACGTGGTTAATTCCGTTTTCGATGAATATACGCAACCCTTATCCGTACTCGGTGCGACAGTCGGTTTAGGCCACAAATTCGGCACTATTGACATTCGCTTGGGTTACGAAATTAACAGTTGGTTCAATCTAGGCGCCAGAACGGCAATTACCAACGATGCATCTGCGAGTTTCTATTCGTATAATCGCGAAGAATCCGACATAATCGTCGACGGCATATTCTTACGCTGCAATTGGGAATTCTAACTCCCGGGCAATTACCCTCGAAAACGCGAACCGAAAATCGGTACCGAAGCGACCAATCTTTGCGGCCTCTTGACGGCCTGTATCACCGATCGACGCGTTAATGGTCGTGAATTATCTCATTCAAACGGGAAGTGGCGTCTTAACGTTTCTTAACGGACACTTAAACACTAATCTCGATGATGCCGTCACCCTGACCACCTCCGCACGCGGCCGTCTTCACGCTCTCGGGTAGGTCCGCCCAGGCCTGGATCACGGCCAACAGTTCGAGGTCAACGTCTGAAAATTCGCCGGATTCTGCGCCGTTTTTTGAGGCCCGCTTCTTTCCCCCGTCTGCTGCCAGCAGTCAGGCAGACCAGATCATCAGGGTGTTGTCATTACTGCCGCTGACGATCCGCATGTCAGCAGCGGAAAATTGATTCTTGAATACACCTCGGGCTCTGCATAGAGTTAAAGAGCCTCACGCAGATCTGCCACGGGAGGTTTCATGTTCGACTCTTTCTCTACACAAAAGTCGGGATACAGCTCCATGTTCCACTATCGTTTTCTGCTGCTGTTCTCATTCATTGGTGCCATGGCTGCCTGTTCACCGGCAACGTTTGCCCAGTCACAGTACGGTGGCGGCTTTTCCGAAATGATGGCGAACAAGGAGAGCAACGGGGTGCAGTTGTTGGCAACACGAAAAAAACGCGTTGATCGCGTTGCCCTGGCACCCCTCGCCGTTATCCAGGGTCATCTACCCGATGCCGAAATAACCGAGGCGTTGAGAAAAACGGTCGATTGTGAATTCGTCGATACACCCCTCAAGGACGCCATGGATTTTGTCGCCGAGCAGCTTGGTTATCCCGTCTTCATCGATGAACAATCGCTTGCTGAAGTTGGCCTGGGTGTTGATGAGACTGTCAACCTCTCGGTAAAGAACTTCCAGTTGGAACACCTGCTCACGCAGATGCTGTCTCAACTTGGTATTACCCACATGGTGATCGATGGGAACGTGAAAATTACCACCCTGGAAAGGGTTGAATCCAATCTTCAAACGTGTGTCTACCCGGTGGGTGACTTGTTTCCCTCATCCTCGGCTTCCCATGATGCTGTGATGGCGCTGTTGACTTCCGTGGTTGAGCCGGACAGCTGGCAGGACGTCGGAGGAGCTGGCACGATCGACTCCCTGAATTCTTCCCTTATTATCAGCCAGAATTACAAGGTTCATCAGCAGTTAGAACATCTACTGGATGTGTTTCGGGAATTGCGAGATGACACTTCCAGCCGGAAGCAGTTACCGGTCTTTTACGGATCGGGCGCGGCCTTGGACAAGCAGGCTATCCGTGCTGCACTTCGCCATGAGATTCGTCTGCCGGAATCCCAAATGACGCTCAACGAGTTTGCAGGTTTTCTCTCTGAAGCAACGAAGGAAAATGTGTTGGTCGATCAACGAGGGCTCGAGGATATTGGTCTGTCTGTTGTGCAGACCGCCCTGTTTCAGACCGGCTTGTCAAACATGTCGGCGCGACGAGCCCTGGATAGCCTCGGCGGCGGATTGGGCTGGCAGATTCATGCTGGAGCGGTCGTCATCACCTCCAAGGAGGGAGTCGAGTCTCTTCTCGACACGCGGGTCTATCCTGTGACGCAGCTGATTTCCGGCAATCGCAGCAGGTCGCCAGGAAATGCAACCGATCTTGATCATCTGGTCGAGGTTATTATGAGTAATGTAGCCCCCGACAGTTGGGAAGATGTTGGTGGGGCCGGGATGATTGTTCGGATCATGGAACCACCGGCCATGGTGATCGTACAAGATGATAGAACTCACTCGCAAATCGTTAGTCTGCTTTCAACGATCAACGGGATTTCCCGACATGAACAGAAGTCCACGCCCCACTCGGCCAGCCCTTCAAGTTCACAGACGCTGCTGACAGTGGTTTACGAGCGGCCTGTTCCAGCGAGTAGCAAGATGGAGCCAATCACGGCAATTGAACTGGCCGAGACAATCCAGAAGTTGCTCGGCATCAAGAATGTCGCCCGGCGTGGCTGCATGATCCATGTGGTCGATGACAGGGTCGTGGTTCGCCAGACAGCAGCGAAACACCATCAGATAGTCGACCTGCTCCAACTGCTCTACCCAAATTATGGCATTCGCGGTGTGGGCCGGAGCGGTGGTTTCTTTTAGCTTGCCACCGGATACTGCCTGCAGCCTCGACCATCTTCATTCTGCTTCGTCCGCCTACGGCCGACTTCGCAGAACGAGAGCCCTGACGGCGTCCTTCACGCTCTCGGGTAGCTCGGCCTAGCACTCCAGCAGGAGCAGCGTTAGCTCGCTTCGCTCCGCGTCGTCCAGCTTGGCCCAGATCCAATCCAGCAGCTCCATCCCGAGCTCCGGCGTCGTGCTGGTTTGAGGCCCCAATGCCTTTTCTTCCGCCCGTGCCTGTCCGCCCGCTGCTTCGGTCTAGGAAGGCAAGGACCGCTCTTGCTTCCAGAGCCGGTGGATTCGCTTGCGATTCACTCGCCAGCCTTCAGCGATCAATTCCTTGTAGATTCGCGGTACACCATAGCGGGGATGACGCCGGCAAAGCCGTCGCATCTCCCTGAGCAACTGTTTCTCGTTGTCCGAAAGTTGCCGCTCATAACGAGCATTACAAAGTACGTTCTTATCATGTTTTCCTACCGAGAGGGATTTGCTTTTCCACGCGGCCCGGCACCTTTACTTTCCATTTTTCCACTCGGTAGTCCGACCTGAGACGATGGCTGTGCGCATCCTGACAGTGAGGCGCTTCACGACCTTCGGTTGCTTGTCATAGAGATTCTCTTGTTCGTATGGATCAGCCTCGATGTCGTAGAGTTGGCCGCTCCGGCTCAAGTCGACACGCCACGGAGCGAGGGTGTCCATCTCCTCGACCTCGGCTGAGTACTTGTAGAAACCGCCGGACCCTTGCGTGTCGAAAATCAGTTTCCACTTGCCTTCACGGATCGAAAGAATGCCGACGTAGGATTGAGTGATCATTGATTCTCGCCCCAGAGTCGCTTCGGATTCGAAAAGCTGGGCACTCTGGTCAATCCCGTCCTCGGCGGCCCATTTCGGTAGCTGAGAACCCACGAGTGTGGCCACCGTTGGCAGAATGTCTGTCAGGCAGAGGAGGTTGTCATTCACTGTTCCCGCCTCGATCCGACCGGGCCAGTGCGCGATGAAGGGAACACGCGTCCCGCCGTCCCAGACGTCGGTCTTGTAGCCTCGATAGGGTCCGGAGGAGTCGTGATTGTGTTGCCTAAGCTCCTGTTGGTCATGCTTCGGTCCATTGTCGGAGGTGAATAGGATGAGTGTGTCCTTTTCGACTCCGGCATCTGCGAGAATCTTGCGAACCCTGGCGACACTTTCATTCACCCAGGGAATGCGATCGGCGCGGGCGCCGATTCCGGTGTGCCCTGAAAAGCGATCGGGAGGAAGGATCGCACCATGCGCTGCGTTCAATGCGAGATAAACGAAGAATGGTTTACCGGATCCGACAGATGATTTAATGAACTTCTCCGCTTCATCGACATAGAGGTCATCGACCGTCTGGCGATCTACGGCGGGATCCAACATGAGCCCCGTTTTGCTGCGTTGAGGGTCATTGATGACTCGATCATTCCGAATGAAAACGGGAATCCTGGTGCAGTTGGAAGGCGTGCCGAAGAAAGTATCAAACCCCAGTTCGATAGGTCCGCCTGTAATCGGAGCGCTATGGTCAACTCGACGACTCACTTCTGCAAGAGCTGCACCGCCACCTGGTCCGTGGAGATGAGAACCGAAATGAAAGTCGCCAGGATCGCCCTCGACCGGTTTCCAGCCCAGGCCGATGTGCCATTTGCCGAAGGCGGCCGTTGCATAGCCTTTGCTCTTCATTACCGAAGCAATCGTGGTTCGGGTGGGAGGAATCAGTGGCTTGCTGTAACCGGGAAGCACGCCTTCGCGAAGGAAGGTGCGCCAGCAATAGCGACCGGTGAGAAGTGAGTAGCGAGTCGGAGTGCACACCGCGTGGGGCGCATGAGCGTTGGTAAATCGCATCCCGCCATCGGCCAAAGCGTCGATCGCAGGGGTGCGCACTTTGCCTTTCTTCGGTTGGTTACACGAAACATCTCCCCAGCCGAGATCATCAGCGAGAATCAGAAGAATGTTCGGCTTGGTGCGGCTGCCTTCCTGTGCGGCGGCACGCTCATAACAGCACCATGAATTACCGATGACTGCCAACGCGATCAGTAGTGCGTTAATTCTCATATTGCGTTCCCATGGAGTTCTTCGTCCTGAAGTCGTTCTATTTCTTTACTGGCTGGCCAGGCTTGCGCCGGGCCGGCGCAGCAATGCTCGGATGCATATCGGCGCGCCACGCATTGAATAGCTGGCCGAGTTCGCGAACGACCTCTGGATGCCTGGCCGCGACGTCGTGTTGTTCGCCAACGTCAGATGCAAGGTCGTACAACTGCCAGGCGGGAGGATGACTCTTCGAGTCGATGTTCTCATTCAACCGCACGAGTTTCCAATTGCCTTTTCTTATGGCGCAGTTGTGTTCCCTTGATCGGGGCTTGTAAAGACCGCCGTCGCTCTTAGGAAGCCGACTGCGGTTCTGCCAACACAGCCAGTCATGCGGCTCGCCCTTCTCCTTGCCTGTCAGGTAAGGTAGCAAGTTAACGCTGTCGAACTTTTCCGCCGGCATTTCGAGTTCTGCCGCAGAGACCACCGTTCGATAGATGTCGGCACTCGACACCATCTTGCTATAGACCGAACCGGCTTTGAGATGCCCCGGCCAGCGCATCATCATCGGTACGCGGATTCCACCTTCAAAAACGTCGAACTTGTGGCCGCGAAATGGACTGTTGTTTGCATAGTTGCGAGAATGACTGGCGTATTGTTCCGTGCTGCCGCCACCGCCATTGTCATTGAGAAAAATGACGATCGTATCGTCGGCTATCTCTTGCTTGTCCAACTCGTCGAGGACTTGACCCACGGCGCGATCCATGGCGAGCTGCATTCCCGCATAGATACGACGGTTCGGATCCTTGATCGTCTTGGCGAACGGCGCGATGTCATCGTCCAGAGCATGCAGCGGCGCGTGAACTGCGTTGAAAGCCAAGTAGAGAAAGAACGGCCGCTTCGCGTTTCTCTCGATGAAGTCGGCCGCCTCCGTTCCCCAGAGATCGGTCAGGTATACCGGCGACTTTTCGAACTTTTCCTGCCGTATGACTCTTGCGCCGGCCCAGAACGATGAGCCACCCCCGGTGATCGCCACGCACTCGTCAAACCCGCGTGTCAGTGGGCCGGGCAGTTGCCAGTCATCTTTCGAGTTACCTGATAGATGCCATTTCCCGACCAGGGCGGTTCTGTATCCGTTCTGTTGAAACGGCCTCGGCAGAACGGTTGAGCGCAGGGCCAGTTTCTGCTGGTTTGGCGCATTGAAATTACCGTACACCCCGAAACGCTGCTGATGACGTCCGCTCATCAGCCCCATTCGTGAGGCCACGCAGATCGGGGCGGTAACATAGGCATCGGTAAATTTCACACCTTCGTCGCACAGACGATTTAACGCGGGCGTGGGGATGTTCAATTTGCCAAAGCGTTCGACGTCGGCGTACCCCATGTCGTCGGCCATGATCAAGATGACGTTGGGCTTGGATCGCTTTGCAGGCTCTTTCGCCTTTGCCATGCCTGTAACCACGACGGCAACTAGCAGAAACGCCAGTAAGGTGAGTATTCGCATTAGGTTGTTTGTCCTTGAGGGCCTACTTCTTTACGGGCTGTCGAGTCTCACGCCTATGCGGACCGGTGTTTTTACTTTCCGTCGCCTGACAGCACCTTGAGACGGATGTTTCGAAAGGCGACCTGGCAGCCTTTGCCGTGATCCTGCAGGGCGATCACACCCTTTCTGCGCGACATCCGCTTGTCATCGTCGCTGACTTTGGAAAAGACTACGCCGTTAATCTTCTGGGTAAGAGTGTTGCCCTGGGCGATGATCTCCATGGTGTTCCAACCGTTTTTCCGGTAGTGAGCAACAATCTCTTCTTTGGTGGCGACTTGCTTGACGGACTTTTCCCCTTCGGCCGTGATCGCAACTTCCTGTCCAGCAGTTGCCATGAAGAAGCGAGCCTTGTGGGCGGGGTCGTCCTTTGTAAGAAGCGAGTGGTGCCAGAGGCCCATCTTATTCTGCGGGGCGACCTCGACCTGGTAGCCGAAAACCTGGTGGTCGCCCTGGTCATCGCTGCGGACTTGAACGCCCGAGTTGCCGGC
>CAUZOB010000096.1:0-17821 GCA_963581185.1 Planctomycetota bacterium
GGCGGCCGGTTACTTTCCTCGCAACGCCGAAATCGAGACGACGGTTCGCGATCGGCATACTGCTGAATTACAGGAACTCAAGGCCAACCCGGCTGCCGGTTCGGAACTGGCTGAACTGGAAGAGAGGATAGCCGCAGAAATCCAGGGAGAATCGCTGCGCAGCAGTTACCTCGGTAAGGCGGGAGCGGTGATTGAGCCGCTGGTCCGACCGCTCGGTTGGGATTGGCGTGTCGGCGTGGCTGTAATCGCTTCCTTTCCAGCCAGGGAAGTTGTGATTGGAACGATGGGAGTGATCTACAACCTGGGAGATGAAACGGATGAGGAGTCCGACAGGCTTCGTGATAAAATCAAGTTGGCAACCTGGGATGACCAGCCCGAACGGCGTGTTTTTACCGTGCCAGTTGCCCTCTCGATGATGGTCTTCTTCGCTCTCTGTGCCCAATGTGGCGCGACGCTGGTAGTATTGAAGAAGGAAACACGGTCGTGGCGATGGCCCATCTTCACTTTTTGCTACATGACATCGCTGGCTTATGTCGCTGCACTGGTGACCTATCACACAGCCTCCCTTTGGATTTAGCTGAGTCGCTGGGATGAACCTGGAACTTCAAACTGTCGTGGTTGTGGCAGCTGTGGCTGCTTCATTAAGTTACGTCGTCTGGCGAGGCGTGCGTTTTTTTCGCGGCGGTGGCAACAACGGCTGCGGTAGCTGTTCATCCTCGTCATGTGATTCCAGTGTCCAGCTGATCGAGATCGGCCAGTCAGAATCGATCGCCCACAATGATCGTGATTCGATAGCGACCGAGTTGGAACGCACCAGCTGACCGCTCGCCGGGGGTCATTTTTTCGGCTGCTGCAAGCTGTTTCCGTACCGCCACGGCTGTCAGAATACCAGCAGCCCGATCCCGCCACTCTGGAGCCGTTGCCATGTTCACGTTGATCAAACCGGTTGTTGATCTGTGTATTGTCTGCAGCGACTTTGAGCGGTCGCTTGAGTTCTATCGTGACCAGCTGGGCCTGGACGTTGTGCTTGATATCGATATTCCTGAACAGACAGCCGTTGGCGCCGGGCTGGCCCCGACAGGGTTTCGGCAAGTCCGGCTGCAAGCCGGCCAGACTCTGATCAAGTTGATGGAAATAGAGAATCCTCCCCCAGCACCGCCGGCAGGATTTCATGCGGGCGTGCGCTGGCTGACGTTGATCATCGACGATGTGCCGGCTGCCGTGGAACAACTGACTGCCGTCGGCGTGGAATTCGTCAGTCCGCCTGTAACTGCTCCCGACGCAGCTGCTGTAGTCTGTGCCCGAGATCCGGATGGAGTCTTGATCGAACTGGTGCAACTGCGGCCCGAGGACCTGGCTGAGATGACACCGCCAGGTGAGGAATCGTCATGATCCAACGGCTCTCGATCCTGCTGACCGGATTCTGCTGGCTGCTGACTGGCTGCCAGCAGGCGCCCGAAACAGCTACCACCTCGCAGGCCGTGCTGAAAGTGCTTGGCGGCGAAACCGTTGTCGATATTATCCGCTCGGCGGATACCGCCAGGGCGTATCGCTTGCCGCCTGAGACTTTCTATAACGACAGGCTCTCAGAATATGACGTGCCGGCCGGCTCGCTGGCTGTGCCTGCCGCCAGCCTGGCGTCACTCAAGCGAGTACTACTTGATCAGCAGAGCTATGAACTGCTGTCCGCCAAGGGTTGCGAGCCGATTTTTGGAGTGGGAGTGACGTTTGAAAAGGGGGCTGACACCGTGGATGTCCTGTTCTGTTTTCAGTGTGACATCCTGGTGGTCTATCATCACGACGAGGATGTCGGCGGTGAGGACTTTGACCCCGTCCGACCGACACTGATTAGCGTGATGAAGCAGACGTTTGTCGATGACGACGTGATCCAGGGGCTGCAGTAACCTGCCAGCCATCGACCGCGGAAGCTGTTACCGCAGCCAATCGACAGGAAAAGCTGCAAAGCTAATCCGCTTGTAGCCATCACGCTCGAAAACGATGCCGACCCGCTTGTCCTTTAGCACGCTGAGCGAACTGTAGGCGGACGATCCCTCGTACAGCAGCCTGCCAGCTGACCAGCGGCGGCCGCCATCGATGCTGAGCCTGACGGTCATCTTCTCCCGTGCGGTGCGAGATGCCGGGTTGGCAAATAGCATCCAGCTGCGACCGTCGTCGGAGCTGCGGGGGTAGGAGATCAGGCTGGCCTGGCAGGTCGGTTCAATCAGCGAACTCTGCACTTTCATGTCCGACCAGTTGAGTCCTTGATCACTACTGACGGCGAGCAGTCTCTGTTTGCCCAGTTCCGGCTTGCCGTCTCGTGAGAGATGATTACGGGCGTTAAGCAGCAGCGTTCCATCGATGCGTTCTGCGACCTGGCATTCGTTCGAACGGTATCCAAGGGCGCCTCCCAGCTGCCATGTTCTGCCATGGTCATCGCTATAGATGATGTGTGATCGACTCGGTCCGCTGCGGTCCTTGGTCTCGCGGTGATCGCAGGGAATCAACAGACGCCCCCAGTTGGGGCCATGCTGCAGCTGGATACCGACCCCTGGCCCTGTGGCATACCAACCCCACTCGGGTTTCTTGACCTGGTCGGTAATGTCGCGAGCCGTCGACCAGCTCTGGCCATCATCCTTGCTATGGCTCACCAGCACCTGGTCATTGCCGCGGTTCATCGTCAGCCAGACGATGCCGGTCCGGCGGTCGACGACCGGGCAGGCATTTCCGATCGTGATGATCGCATCACCACCTTCCTCGTGGACCAGCATGATCTCCGACCAGCTGACGCCGCCGTCCGTGCTGCGCCGCATCAGCATGTCGTTATCACCGTCGTCGATTGAGCTGGTCTTGCGCCCCTCGCAGAAAACCAGCAGGCTTCCTTCGTTGGTCGTCACCATGGCGGGAATCCGGTAGGTGTGATAGCCACCCTCTCCGCTGACAAACAGGTCAACCAGCGGCGGAACATCCGCGGCGCGGAGCTGACCGCCGGCGACCAGCAGGGACGCTAGTAGAATCGAGTGAATCGTCAGTCGAGATGATCGGCACATGAAAGTCGCTCCAGGTCGCGAGCTGGGCTTGATGCCAGGGGTGCTGGGACAGAGAAGATTCTAAGGCCCTGTTAAAGCAGTTAGCAAATGCCTGACTACGAATCCGCGGTCTGAACGGACTACAATGAAGCCCGTACCGAAGCTGATACCGGAGGAATCTGTGAGCATGGGCAACCCCACCCGCGGTCTCCTGTTTTTGACGATCGGCCTGCTCAGCTCTGTTCAGCTGCAATCACTGTTGCAAGCGTTGTCTCGCTCGAAACGCCTGCTTGGCTCGCACCGACTGGGCGTCGGACTCCTCGACGACTGACTCCCATTCGATTCCCAGGTTGTATCCGTTCTGGATATGGCTGCGATGAGACTTGACCAGCGGCTCAAACTTTTTCAGAGCAGCGGCCAGGGCCTGCTGAATCTGCTCCGTTGTGGCAGCTGCCGGAAGTTGTGCGACGACTTTACCAGAGACTCCATAAGGACCGGGCTCTACCACCAGGATGGCCTTATCCTGTTCTGTGCCAGCCAGTGGTTTCAGGTCTGCTGGCTTGGTTGTCGAACCATACACAAATTGGCCGGCAAACTGTTCGCTCCAGCTCAAGGACAGCAGTTTCTGATCGACCGCTTTGAGGCTCGGTTTGTCAGCAGCGGTGGTGACGATCAGCATACGGTTGTCACAGGAAGCCACATTCAGTGCCAGGTCGACTCGCTTGACAAGAGGCAGCTGGGAATCGCTGAGTGCGTTTTTTCGCGCGTTGGGGTACTTGGCAGCAAGCAGGTTCATGCCGCTGGCCATGGCGATGGCATTCGCGTAGGCAAAAAACGGTCCTCGACCGGAGCGGGAAAGGCGTGTTGTGCCATCAGGCCCGAGCATACAGAAAATAGTATTGGGCAGCGTTCCGGACTTCACGCCGAGGATGCCTTCCATGAACTTGTACTCGTCCATGTTCTCATACGTCATAAGTCGAATGCAGACAAAGCTGCGGGATGCTTTCACGACATCGCTGTTTACCAGGAAACTCCTGATATTGCCTGAGAAGCCAGGTCACCAGACTCCCGGCACGCCAAGGCAGGAGGGAGCACCGGAGACGAGCAGGATCGGGCGTCCGCTGCGTTTGGCTTCCGCCAGTCCGTCGGTCAGGTTGCCATACCAGGCGATCCGAGGAATGGGGTTTTGTTCTGCTTGTGCCAGGCTTCCGGCAGCAACCAGCAGCACCAGGGCTATCGTGGAGATTCGCTTCATATCGTGCCATTCCAATTGAATAGGGGGGGCCTGTATTCATCGTACCTTCGGACAAGCCAGCTCGGATATCTCACTAAACCCCGGCGAGCGGCTTTAGTTGTGCTTTGCCAGCCCCGCCAGCTTCCAATGATCCACCTGCTGGCCCTGAGCATGCCAGATCTCGTCGGTTTTTCCCGGCAGAAAGTCAAAACCCTCGAGGTGCATTGTCGATTCGGCGATGGCCCAGCTGCGGCGGGGCTTGTTTTCCCCATCGGTCTTCAAACTCGCCAGGTCAAACTCGTAGAGGCCATCCATATTTCCAAAGGTGTGGATGCTGTAGAGTCGCTTGTTCTGGATAACCAGCCCCTGGGAAAAGTGCATTGCTCCGGGGTAGCGAAAAATCGCGTCCCGCACGAGCCGCTCACCATCGATCCGGTAGCGATGAACACCGAGGTCCGACAGGTCGCCGACCCAGACGTGTGTGCCATCGAAATAGACAGGATCGATCCAGGTGATATCGGCGGTGATGTCAAACTGGCGCAGGATCTTCAGGTCGCTGGCCCGCAATTCGGTCACGATCGACTTGCGATCCCCCGTGCTGGTCAACCAGCCCCCCCAGATCGAATCGTGGTGGTGGCTGATGGCGCCGATGTGATCCACGCCATCGATCTTGATTGATGTTGAGTCGACGAACTTCCATTCGTGAGTAAAGCGATGGATCAGTCCAGCTCCGCCGCTGTTGGTAGAGGCGAAGCAGTGTTTCTTGCCGACCGCCAATCCCTGCACGGCTTGCTTGCCCTGGGGAAGCTGGTGTTTGCCCAGCAGCTTGCATTCCTGTTTCTTGATCTCGTCGTCGGCTGCCAGCGATGGAGGCCGCAGTATGGCAGGGAACAGCAGGGATCCTGTGGCGACAGTCTTCAGCAGCTGGCGGCGATCGAGTGGCATGGCCTGAATCCGTAAGAGGAGTAGTTCACCTGGCCGCACTATAACGCTGTGGCGGGCCAGCTGCCAGCTACTCCCCGGCTCCCGTTGACAGTCGACAGTGCAGCTCGATGTTGCCAGAAGCTGCTGCTGAAGGCAGCAGGGTACAGAAATGGTTCGAGGACTCGGCGCCTGACCAGGTCAGGCGGTTGCCATCTTCTGTTCCGCACGATCCGCCACGATCTCTTCCTGGATGCTGGTGGGAACCCGGCGGTAGGTATACAGTTCCAGCGAGAAGGTCCCCTGTCCCTGGGTCAGGCTTCGGAGATTCGTGGCATAGCCGAAAATCTCCGCCAGCGGTACCTGGCCGGAAATCTGAATCGTATCACCGCGACCTTCCGACGAAGCGATGATACCACGCCGGCTGGAGAGATCTGCCGTGATTGCTCCCTGGAACGTCTGCGGGCATTCCACCTCGACCTTCATGATCGGTTCCAGCAAGACAGGCTTTGTCTTGTGAAAGTTTTCACGGAAGCAGGCCCGGGCACAGGTCTGGAAGGCCTTGTCGCTACTATCGACCTCGTGGTACGAGCCATCGTTGATGGTCACGTGCAGGCCGATGACCGGGAACTCAGCGATCGGCCCCTTCAACAGCTGTTCGCGAAATCCACGCTCCACAGACGGAATGAATTGCTTGGGGATCTTGCCGCCGACGATGCTCTCTTCGAAGAGGAATTCCTCTTCGGCGTTACTCGGCAGCAGACCCAGCGTGCCGACGATATGGGCGTACTGGCCGGAACCGCCGGTTTGCTTCCTGTGCTTGTAATTGAATTCCGTGGCAACCGTCGGTGCTTCGCGGTAGCTGACTTGCGGAGGGCTGGCTTGCACGGGGACCTTGTACTCGCGCCGAATACGTTCCAGGTAGACTTCGAGGTGTAATTCGCCCATCCCGGCGATCAGCATTTCACCTGTCTCCTGGTCGCTCTTGAGCTGGAAAGTGGGGTCTTCCTTGCGGAACCTGGCAAGTGCCTTGGCCAGCTTCTCGATGTCGTTCCGGTTCTCGGCGTTGACGGCGATCGTGATCACCGGATCGGGAACGAAAATACTCTCCAGCGTGCAGTAGGCAGCTTGGCTGGCGTAAGTGTCACCGCTGGCCGCATCCACTCCCATCGCGGCCACAATATCTCCGGCGGTCGCTTTCTCGATTTCCACTCGCTTGTCAGCGTGCATGCGAAACAGCCGGCTGAAGCGTTCGGATTTCCCGGTTCGCTGGTTGTAGTAAGACTGGCCCTTCTGCAGCGTGCCCTGGTAAATCCGCATGAAAGTCAGCTGGCCGAAAGAATCATCGAGCAGCTTGAACGCCATGCTGACCAGCGGCTCAGCTGGATCTGCAGTCAGCTCCACGTCGGTCTCTTGTTCATCACAGCTCTGGGCGATGATGCTACGGTCGGCGGGGGAGGGGAGGTACCTGACGACGGCATCCAGCAGCGGCTGGACACCAATGTTCTTGACCGCGGTTCCCATCAGCACGGGTGCCACGGAAAGTTGCTGGACCGCCTCGCGGACGACATCGTGAATCAGTTGGAGCGGGACTTCCTGTTCATTAAGCAGGAACTCCATCAGCTCATCGCTATACATCGAGAGTTGTTCAAGCATCGTCTGCCGGGCAGCATCGATTTCGTCTGCCATCTCGAGCGGGGCTGCTTCGCGGCGGACATCTTCACCATGGCTGCCGTCAAAGTAGATCGCCTCGCGGCTGATCAGGTCGACCACGCCGGCCAGGTTCTCGGCTTCGCCAATCGGCAGCTGCATCACGACGGCATCACAGCCGAGCTGATCGCGCACTTCCTGGGTCACCCGCAAGGGGTCAGCGCCGGTCCGATCGAGCTTGTTGATGAAGACAATTCGCGGCACATGGTATCGCTTGATCTGACGGTCCACGGTCAGCGACTGTGACTGCACTCCGCCGACACCGCAGAGTACCAGCACAACACCATCCAGCACTCGCAGGCTGCGTTCCACCTCGACGGTAAAATCGACATGGCCTGGGGTGTCGATCAGGTTGATTGAATGATCATCCCACTGGACGCTGGTTGCGGCGCTGGTAATCGTGATACCGCGCTCTCGCTCCAACTCCATGTGGTCCATCGTGGCGCCGGTCCCATCACCACGGACTTCCTGCATCTTGTGGATACGACCAGCGTAAAACAAGATTCGCTCGCTGAGCGTCGTCTTGCCCGAGTCGATATGCGCCGAGATCCCGATGTTGCGCAATTTCTGCAGTGTCATGGTTCTACGTCTACTCTCTGTTTTCTGTATTCGATTCCGGCGGGTAGGAACCAGGTGCAATCCGTCGTCTGCCTGGCGAGCCGGTATCTGTGGGTCTTCTGGAGCTACCCCCGTAGAGGCGAACATCCTTGACCCCAGTGCAAGATTGCCATCCTATTTGGATCGGCACATTTGGTGAAGGGGGATAAAAGAGAAATCGCGGATTCTTCGGAGTCGCTATTTCACGGTTGCAGGGGCCCTATTCCTTTATATCCTCCCCGCTGACGCGTATAGAGGTCTGACCATTGACCTGTATATTAAAGCTGATAAGGACCTTGCCTGGCTGCGAATAATCGTGGTTCAGCACGATGTTCATGTTGCGAGCTGCATCCATCATGACCCAGCGAATGGTCTTGGTGGCGGCGTTGTAGGTCCCCATGTAGCGTTCGGTAAAGTCCGGTGAGGTCTTTCGGGTCAGTGTCAACTTGTCACCGTCGACCTTGATTCTCTGGGTCCAGGCAAAAGTCTTGCTCACCTGGTTGTCGGCATAGGTCCGGGTCATCCGCACGTCAGTCGTCATTTGCTTGGTCAGGTTGGACCAGACACTCTTGGCCGTCGACTTGTCGGTGAACTGCCGATTCGTGGCGACCAGCGTCCCCTGCCCGCTGAATGTCGACGTGCCCTGGCAGTCGTTGAGTAATTCGATAACTTCATCGTTGGCTGATACTGGCTCAAGACTGCTGCTGGAAACAGCCAGCAGGGAAACGAACAGGATGCCTTGCAGGAGACTTCTCATAGGGTCGCGTTCCTGGCAGTTGTTCAAGGACTGCCGTGTGTGAAGGAGAATAGTTGCGATCACTCGTTACTCCAGTTTACGCCAAGCAGGGAAGCGAGACCATGAAAATCAAGCATGTGGCTCCCGTCGACGCTCGGCTTTATATTGACTGTCGGTAAATGCAGTCCACGACAAGGGAACCGAGCCATGATTCTCCGCACATTCGGACCGAACTCTCTTTCCATTCTGCTGGTCGCCCTGCTGGGACAGCTGGTTGTTGGCCAGGACGCCAAAGAGGAAGAAAAGAATCCCTGGCTGGACCGTTACATCAAGAGCGAGCACCGGATTGCGATGCGAGATGGTGTGGAGTTGTTCACGGCCGTCTACCGGCCACGCGATACCTCCCAGCCCTACCCGATCCTGATGAAGCGAACGCCTTATCGCTCCGCTCCCTATGGCGAGAAAAACTATCCAAAGAATCTTGGTCCCAGCCTGAAGTTGGCCGAGGAGGGTTTTATCTTTGTCTACCAGGACGTACGGGGCCGCTACCAGTCTGATGGTGAGTTCGTTCATGTGACCCCTCATATCGATGACAAGACCGGGCCGCAGCAGGTGGATGAAAGCAGCGACACGTATGACACGATTGAGTGGTTATTGAAGAATGTTCCCAACCACAACGGGCGGGTTGGCATCAGCGGCATTTCCTATCCGGGCTTCTACGCGATTGCCGGGGCGATTGACTCACACCCGGCGATTGCCGCGATCTCGCCCCAGGCTCCGGTGGCCAACTGGTACTTCGACGACTTTGTTCACCACGGCGCCTTTTTCCTGGCGCATGCATTTCGCTGGCTTTCGTCCAATGCCCAGACTCGCAGTGGCCTGATCAGCGAGCGGCCACCATCGTTCAAGTACCCACAACAGGACGGCTACCAGTTCTTCCTGGACATCGGGCCGATGAAAAATGTGGATGCCAGGTTCCTTAAAGGGCGAGTGCCGTTCTGGAACAAGATGGTCGAGCATCCAAACTATGACGACTTCTGGAAGCAGAAGAACCTGCTTCCGCACCTTCGCAATATCAACTGTCCGGTGATGGTGGTCACCGGCTGGTATGACGCCGAGGATCTGTATGGCTCATTTGAGGTCTATCGCAGTGTGGAAGAGAAGAACCCTGGCATTGCCAATACCCTGGTTGTCGGCCCCTGGGCGCATGGCGGCTGGGCACGAGCTGGCGGTGACCACCTCGGCAGCGCCTACTTCGGCAGCAACACGGCAGACTTTTTCCGTGAACAGATCGAGTTGCCGTTTTTCAAGCACCATCTAAAGGGTGCCCCCGATCCCAAGTTGCCCGAGGCCTATGTGTTTGAGACCGGTAGCAATCAATGGCGCCAGTTTAGCGACTGGCCACCCGTCGAATCCCGCCAGGCTCAGCTCTTTCTTGCTGATAACGGTGCCTTGGCGTTCGAGCGTGAACGTGGCTCGACTCAATTTGATGAGTACCTGAGCGACCCGAAGCACCCGGTTCCCTATACCGAGTCGATCACGACAGGGATGACGCGCGAGTATATGACCGACGATCAGCGGTTTGCCTCGCGGCGGGCCGATGTTCTGGTCTACCAGACTGCTCCGCTGGAAGCAGATCTGACCCTGACCGGCACAATGCTGGCCGATATCTGGATTTCCACGTCGGGTACTGATTGTGACCTGGTGGTCAAGCTGGTTGACGTTTATCCCAGCGATGCGGAGGACCACAAGTACACGCCACCCACGAGTTCCATGAGTGGTCAACAAATGATGATTCGCAGCGAGGTGATTCGCTGCCGCTACCGCAATGACTACTCGGCACCCGAGCCGATGGTGTCTAACAAGCCGACCCGGATTCAATTGCCCTTGATGGACGTCCAGCATTGTTTTCAGAAGGGACACCGGATCATGGTCCAGCTCCAGAGCAGCTGGTTTCCGCTGGTCGATCGAAATCCCCAATCGTACGTCGCGAACATTTACCGTGCTGACGAGCAGGACTTTCGCGCCACGCGGCAGCGGGTCTATCACTCGAAACGATTCCCCTCGGCTCTCAATGTTCGCCTGATGATTGACGAGTAATACGAGTTGCGCAGGGGTCTGGTACACTGGGTCGTTTCCCAGCCAGTATCTGAAACAAGGTCGCTGAGCACCGATGGCTACACCTGGCGACCAGTCCGACCTTCAGGACCTGCCCCTGGGGGGTGATGACTCGGTGGTGCAGAAGATGCACCAGCGCGGCGTTGTCTGGACGATCTGGTTCACCTACGGCGCATTCTATTTCTGCCGCACGAATATCAGCGCCGCGGCTGCAGCACTCTCGATGGCGCCCGAAGCGGGTGGCCTGGGGCTGGACAGGTACCAAGTCGGCTGGATCCTCGCTGCGCTGAAGATCTCCTACGCCCTGGGCCAGTTGATCAATGGCCAGTTGGCCGAACGGATTCGTCCGCGAGTGTTACTGGCAATTGGCATGTTCGGCTCGGCCACGCTGAATGTGATCTTCGGCCTGGGGACCGGCTTTTATTTCCTGCTCTTTGTCTGGGCCTGTAACGGTTATTGTCAATCGCTCGGCTGGACCCCCTGCGTCCGAGTTGTAGGAAACTGGATTCCCCCGTCCTGGCGAGGCAAGGCGATTGGCATTGTCGGGACGGGCTACCAGATCACACTCGGCCTGACTTATGTGCTGGCCAGCTATTCTGTCGAATGGTTTGGCTGGCGCGGTGCCGTGTTTATACCGGCCATCGTGCTGGCGGTTGCCGGCATCGCCATGTTGCTGCTGCTGCGGGAAATGCCCGAGCAGGAATTTTCATCCGCTGGTAGTCAGCCATTACCGGCAGCTGCAGCCAACAGCTGGATGGAAAACATGTTTCTCACGCTCTTCAATCCCACCCTCTGGATACTGGGTATGGCACTCGGTCTGCTCAATGCCTGTCGTTACGGGTTCATGGACTGGGGCCTGACACACCTGCTGGAAGTCCAGAAGTCGTCGATTGGCAAAGCGGGATTGAAGTACTGCGTGATCGCCATTGGAGCGGTGGCGGGGTCGTACCTGGCTGGCGTTGCCACCGATCGACTGTTCGGTGGCAGGCGGGCACCGGTGATCTTTGTTCTGCTGATAATGTTGAGTGCAATGACGCTGCTCTATGAATCGGTCTCTCGCACGTCGGCTACTGGTACGGTCCTGCTGCTGATCGTGATCGGCTTCTGCATCTACGGTCCCCAGGTGCTGCTTGTCGGTGCGGCGCCGGTCGACCTGGCTCACAAGGGGACGGCAGCAGCAGCAGCTGGTTTCGTCAACTTCATGGGCTACATGGGCGCCGCCACCGGTGACGTGGTGACCGGTTATTTCTCCGAGGAAGCACATGGTGGCTGGCAGACGGCAATCTACATCTGGGCGGGCTGGGCTCTAGCGGCTGCTTTGATGACAACCTTGCTCTGGAATGCGACCAGCAGCAAGATGCGTTTGCTGCCTGCATGGCTGCCACGGGTCCTGGCTGCCGCTGGACTGCTGGCTGGAGCCGGGCTGCTTCAGCTGGCCGACGGTCCGACCTGGCTGCTGGTGACATCGGTCATCGCCGCACTGCTGCTACTCACCGCCCGTGGAAAACTGCGTCCGCTGGCTGGCCTGGCCGGACTGCTGGGCCTGCTGGGATTGATCTGCCTGCTGTTCGAACTTGGGCTGGAACTGGCCGATGATGCGCCCAGCTGGTATCGTCTGGCGCCGACGGCAGCACATGGTTTCTCTCTACTGGCGACAGTCATGGTCCTGATAGATCGAAGGTAAACTAAGCCAATGCAAGTGATCGTAATTGGTGCTGGCCGCGGGAGTCGCTTGATGCCGACCACGGCAGATAATCCCAAGTGTTTTGCCGAGGTAGACGACTGCCGGATTCTCGACTGGAGTCTGCAGGCACTCGAGCACAACCGGACCGAGCCACTGGGCCGGGACCAGGTCTGCTTCGTGGGAGGTTACCAGATCGAGCGAGTCCAGCAGGACTATCCGGAATTCACGTTTCGTCATAACGCGGACTGGCAAAACAACAACATCCTGCTCTCGCTGTTCCATGCTGAGGATCTGATGGAGAGTGGTTTTATCTGCATGTACTCCGACATCCTGTTCACAAAGACGATCGTGGGAGACCTGCTGGCCAGCGACGCAGATATTTCACTGGCCGTCGATACCGGCTGGCTGGCACGCTATGAGCATCGTACCGACCACCCCCCGGACGATGCAGAAAAAGTCACTGTTCGGGACGGCCAGGTGACATCGATCAGCCGTGATATCGAGCAAGCGGATGCTTATGGAGAATTCACCGGCGTGGCCCGCTTTACGGCCGCCGGCGCAGCACAGCTGCGGGAACACTTTCATCGCTGTCGCGAGGCCTATGCTGGCCAGCCCTGGGGAGGACCGAGGGTTTTTGAGAAAGCGTACATGATCCAGTTGTTCGATGAGATGCTGACGCAGGGTGTGCCGATGACGCATCTCGATACGCCTGGCGGGTACATCGAGATCGACACGCAGCAAGATTTTCAATACGCACGCGATTATTGGTCCAGCAGGCACCAGGACAAGTAGAACATGTCACAGCTTCCGCTCTTTCCGTCCTCCATTATTGGTTCCATGCCACGGCCAGCCTTTGTGCGGCGACTGATCGCCGACGACTGGGCAGGCAACGAGCAGGAATATCGCCAGCGGATGGAGGCGGCAGTCCGATTCGTCGTGGCGCTGCAGGAAGAAGCCGGACTGGATGTGGTCTCGGATGGCGAATGGTGGCGTAAATCGTATATCGGCGTGATCGCTGAACTGGCCAACGGGTTTGAACTGAGCCTCAACCCTGCCGACGGCCGACCCTGGACGATCGTCGTCGATCGACTCAGTCCCCGCCAGCCGGGGTTCATTGCCCGCGAAGTGGAGCTGCTCAAAACCCTCACCGACCGGGCCATCAAGATCACGCTGCCCGCTCCCGCCCTGCTGGGTGAACGGATGTGGGATGCAGAAAAGTCCGCGGCGGCGTATCCCACCCGCGAGGATTTCGTGCGTGACGCTGTTCCGATCCTGCGGCGGGAGCTCGAGTTGTTACGGACATCGGGGGCAACGATCATCCAGGTGGACGATCCCCATCTCTGCCTGTTCGTCGATCCCGCCGTGCGGCAGGGATACGAGAATCCCGACCAGGCGGCAGACTTTGCTGTCGACATGAACAACCAGTTGATCGATGGAGTCGATGATGTCACCGTTGCTGTCCATCTCTGTCGGCGGGCAGGTGCCAGGGCGCGAGGGGATGCCGACCACCAGGGCGGATTTGAGACGATCATGCCCCAATTGCGGCGGCTCAGGGCGAAGCATGTGACGATGGAATTCACCACGGCCGGTGCAGGTGAGATGTCCGTGCTGCGTGAACTGGGTGAAGACGTTGATGTCGGGCTGGGCTGTGTCAGTTGCCAGCCAGGCCAGGTCGATTCCGTGGAGAAGATTGTTGAGCGAGTGGAAATGGCACTGGAGTTCCTCGATCCGTCCCGGATCACGCTGAATCCGGATTGTGGATTCGCACCCGGTTCGGCCGCCGAGGTGAGCCTCGACGAGGTCTTTCAGAAACTGGTCAACGAGGTCGAAGCAGCTCGCCAGCTACGCGAAAAATATAGCTAGAGATCGGTGGCCATCGACAACCCTGGAGGAGTAGGCGGCGGGCCATTGTCGGCTGACCTTTAGCGATCGTCGTACGTTTCGAACCACTTCAGAATGTGCGCCACCTTGACCATGATCCGACTGGGCCGAGCAACGATGGCATGCGAGGCGTTCGGGATCCGGACCAGTACCGAGTCGATACCGCGTAATCTCAAGGCCTGATAATACTGCTCCGACTCTGACATCGGCGTGCGGTAATCCTGCTCCCCGGTTAACAGCATCGTCGGCGTGGTGACATTACCTACCAGCGAGAGCGGGGAACGTTCGAGGTAATTCTTGGTCTGGTCTGTTTGCCAGGGTGGACCGGCGAACCAGTAATCGCTGAAGTAGTTGTAGGCGTCGGAGGTGAGTGCAAAGGAATACCAGTTGATCACCGGTTTCTGCGCGACAGCTGCCTTGAAACGCTCGGTCTTGCCCACGACCCAGGCAGTCAGCACGCCTCCCCCGCTGCCGCCCGTCACGAACAGCCGCTGGCTGTCAATGTAGCCACGTTCAATCACCGCATCGACACCGGACATCAAGTCCTGGAAATCCCCCTCGCAGGGGTAGTTGTGGTCGATCAAGTCGGTGAAGGCGTTGCCGTAGCTGGTGCTTCCGCGGGGGTTGGTATACAGCACGACATAGCCAGCGGCGGCATAGAGCTGCATCTCCATGGCAAACCGGCTGCCATAGTTGGCAAAGGGTCCTCCGTGGATTTCCAGGATCAGCGGGTACTTCTTGTCGGCATCAAAATTCGCCGGCTTCACGATCCAGCCATCGATCGGTTGTTGATCAAGACTCGACTGGTAGACAAAACGTTCCGTCGTCGCCAGTGGCCTTTCTTCAAAAAGCTGGTTGTTCAGCGTGGTCAGTCGTTTGGGTTGTTGCTGGCCCTGCTGTACCGCCACCTCGGCCGGGAAATTGGGATCGGTCATGGTAAAAGCAATCCGCCCGTCCTGTGATACGCTGTAGCTCCCCGCCTGGTACGGTCGACCAATACTCGTGCCGCCGATGTTGGTCACCAGCTCCTGGATAGAGAAGTCCTCCAGTGAGACGCTGCCTAGCGTGCCGACGCCATGGTCGTCGTAGAGGAAATAAATCAGGCTGCCATCGGCGGACCAGCGAGGGGCGCGGATGGAACGATCAAAGTCCGTCGTCAGGCAACGGACCTGGCCACCCCGGCTGGAGACCACGTACAGGTCGGACTGCTGGAAACTGCGTTTGTCATCCACGAATCCGATATAGGCGATCAGGTTGCCGTCGGCTGAGATGATGGGATCCGTTTCAGGTCCATCGCCGTCTGTCAGCTGTCGGACTGTGCCATCGTCAGAGCTTACCGAGTAGATATTCGAGTTGCGGGGCGCATGTTCCCAGCCGTGGAACAATTGGCCGGAGAGTATGACTGCTGATCCATCCACCATCCACGAGAAGGGGCCATTGTGGTCATAGTCTGAGTGGGTGAGTTGACGTAGGTTGCCGTCCAGAACGGATACCACGAACAGCTGGTTGTTGCCGTGCTTGACGTAGCCAGATCCGTCACGGCGATAGATCATTTTGTCGATCACTCGAGCTGGTGCGGCCCAGCTGGCTCCAGCCGGTACTGCTGGCAGCTCAACGAATGGCACCGGCTCAGTAGCAACAAAACTACTGAATGCCAGCTGGCTGCCGTCGGCTGACCAGCTGAGTGCAGTTGCTGCGGCGGGCAGCGCGACGAGAAGCTTGAACTTCTTGCGCTGGCCGCTGCGGATCAGCAGCTGGTGCGTGTCGCCATCGGTATAGGCAACAGCCAACTGACTGCCATCGGCTGACCAGCGTGGTGAGCTATAGCTGCCAGACTCATCACGCGTGAGTGGAAAGTGATTTGGCCCATCGCTATCGATTGACCAGAGGCGAGTTGTGAACTTGTCAGTCTGGATATCGGCCGAAGTAAGGGTGTAGATAATGGTCCTGCCGTCCGGCGAGATTTGCGGACCCTGGGCGTACTGCAGCCGAAAAACGTCTGTCAGCTCCAGCGGCGATTGTGCCATCAGGGGAGAGCTCAGCAGTAGCAGAAATATCACCGTCAACTGCATCCAATAACGATCGTCAGGTCGATTGTGGAAGGTAGCCATGCGAGGTCTCCGAAGGCAGCAAATTTTCGTCTGCGACTCCCTAATGTAAATGGGATCAGCAGCGTTTGCCAAGCCGGTACGCCAGTCGCTTGCGGTGTCCACGGATCTGATTGCGGCCAGGCTCTGGCTGACCTACGATGGACGGGTTATGTGTCGCTGACTACGGTACACACCTGACTTCACAACGGCCACACGTAGAGAAATCGACGCCATGAAAGCCAAGCACATCCTGCCCCTGCTCGCTCTTGTTGTGCTCTGCACATCCCAGCACGCCACAGCTGAAAAGCTGAGATACAAGTTCACCAAAGGCGCCGTCCACGAGAATGTGATGACGATGCAGATGGACATGAAGATGAACGTCAATGGCATGGACATCAACGTCAAGATGACACAGGTCGCCGATATGAAGATGACCGTGACCAACGTCGACTCGGACGGAAATGCCAGCACAGTGCAGCAAATCACGCGGATGAAGATGTCCATGCAAGGTGCTCCTGGCTTGAGCGTTGAATACGATTCGGCGTCCAAGGACCCGCCGCAGGGTCTGGCTGCCAGCATGGCACCTCTCTTCAAGGCCCTGACCGAAAACTCATTCAAAGGCAAGCTGGCTCCCTCGGGCGCCATCCTGAGCGTGGAGATCCCCAAGGAATTCACTGACAAGCTCAAGTCGAGTCCGCAGGCGGCGATTCTCGGCAACCTCTTTACCGAGGATGGTATCAAGGACCTGATGCGCAACAGTGCGATGACATTGCCCGACGGCGACAGTGCCGAAGGCGACGAGTGGTCTAATTCCGTCTCGGTCAAGATGCCCTTCGGTGGCGAGCAGGTGACCAGGACGACCTACACTTACCGTGGCCCTAAGATGGTTGACGGTAAGTCACTGCAGCAGATTGACGTGATGTCGAAAATGACTATCGAGGCTGACGACGACGCCCAGGTGCCGATTACAATCAAGAGCCACAAGGGTGCCGGCACGATCCTGTTTGACAATCAGGCGGGCCAGTTGCAGAGCACGACCCTGACTCAAACGACCGTCATGCAGATTGACGCTGGCGGGCAGAAGATTGACCAGACCGTTAAGGTCATCGTTACAGTCGAGCAGAAACCGACATCGCCCAAGTAAGCCGTCCGGTCGGCCAGCAGGCAGCGGCCTGGATGAGTGCTCAATTGTCCGCCCACTGGAGCAGGTCTGTGAGCTGCACCTCCCGTTGATCTGGATCGGAAGCGAGGCTGCCTGCCAGCAGATCGTAGAGGTCAGTGGGGATCTCGAATTCAAGTTCTTCACGGCTGGGCATCTGCCAGAGCGCTCGTTGCTGTAACAGCGAGAGCAGGTCGATGGCGGAAAAGAGGGGCCGACCTAGCAGCATCTCGTAGGCGATGCAGCCGAGCGCGAAGACATCGCTGCGGGCATCAATCTCGCTGCCGGTCAGTTGCTCGTTGGACATGTAACGCGGTGTGCCAACAATCTGGCCGGCGCTGGTCAGGCTGGAATCGATAGCTGCACGGGCCAGCCCAAAGTCGGTCAGCTTGACGGTGTTGGCTCCAGTGCAGAGCACGTTGGCCGGTTTCACGTCCCGGTGGATGATGCCCAGCTGGTGTGCGTGCAAGAGTGCACCAGCCAGCTGTCCGATCATCGGGCGGACCTGTTCCGCCGGCATCGGACTTTCGCTCTTGATGACGTCCGACAGCGATGGACCATCGCAGAATTCCAGCACCAGGAACATCGTATTGAGTGCCGGGAAATCATCCAGCAACTTGACGCAATGAGGATGGTCGATCTGCTTCAGGATGTCCGCTTCCTGG
>CAUZOB010000097.1:0-17712 GCA_963581185.1 Planctomycetota bacterium
CCGAAGCATAATAGCCTCCCACTGCCTTCTTCTGCCGCCGCACGTCCATTTTCATATTGAGGCTGGTCTTATAGTTGATGCCGGCCTTGGGAATGTCGTCCCAGTCGCCTTCCAGCTTCTCCGGCAAAGTCATCGTGCTGTACGGAAGGAACGGTGGGTAATACGAACGAGGCGCCACGAACGGCACATGCGGCCGAACAAATCCGACCCCCAGCCAGAAGGGCTCGTCCTTGTGCTGCCGAATCAGCTCAACCGCCTTGGCCGCAGTCTTGCCATCCGAATGGACCAGATCATCCCCATCTGCTTCCACGACAACAAATGTGTTGCCACCCACAACCGGTTTCTTACCATCCGGATTACCCTCCAGCGTTTCGCCATCGCCAGGCGCCTTCCATTCCGGTCCGCCACTGTTGAAGCGTTGCGTCCAGGAAGCGGCGTCATCGGCGCCATCGGTACCCTTCTCAATCCCGCCGGGGACGCCCATGTGGTAGATCTTGCTGACCCGGGCAGTGTAGTAACCCGCGTCTTTGAAATGCTGAGGCCAGGTGGCCCGATCACCAATGGCCGGTCGCGGGCTGGTATATCCCAACACGCCCGTGGCATGCGGATAGTAGCCCGAAAGAAACGAAGCTCGTGAGGGGCCACAGTATGTTCCCTGGCAATAGGTGCGGGTGAATCGAGTTCCTCGAGCCGCCAGGCTGTCAATATTGGGCGTCTGGCAGACCTTGTTGCCGTAACACGAGAGTGCGTTGGCCGTCAGATCATCGGAGATAATGAACAACACGTTCATCTTCCCCGGCTCGGATGACTCGGCCGATTCACCAATGAAAAAAACAGCCAGGATGAAAACACTGGCTGCGATCTGTACTCGAAAGTGTTGCACGGCATCCACCTCCCTGGGCAAGAAACAACTCGTCTTCAGATTCTAGCAGTTCACTTCCAGCAGGCAGGTCAGCGCGGCAGAAGAATAATCTGGCTGTAAACGACGTAGCCAATTCCGCCGTCGGTTTCCGGGAGCACACGAATCATCAGCGAACCGTTCTCGACCAGACTCAATCCAGAGAGATCCACCCTGCTCGTTGTGCCAGCTGCAAGTTGCGCGAAGGAGATGACCGCTTGTGAGCCACCTTCGCCAGCAGTGATTACCAAGCGACCGGCGCCGGCCAATCCGGCGACTTTGATCTCAAGTGACCTGGCTGCCGGTTCGACCTTGAGTAGCTCGAGAGAGACCGGGCCATAGTCCTTGCTCTTCACATTGCGTCCCACGTAGCCGGGCTGATGAATCGGCTGGTACTTCTGTCCCTTATCCGACTTGATAGGCACGAGTCTTATTGCACCGGCGCGGCCGCGGAGAATATCGACGTTGGCAAAATCGATATACTCGATTGGATCCAGGCCACTCGCTTTCCACTGCTGATACCAGAGATCGGTCTCGTTCGTGACGGCCCAGCCACGACTACGTTTGCTCGCTCGAATCTCGTCGATCGAAGCAAGTTCATCGCGGGGACCATCCGGCAAACGGTAATACGTTCCCCAGGTAACATCCAGCAGCCGCCACTTGTCTCGATAAAAGACCTCAACACAAATGTGGCTGTGATTCTGGGCCGGCTTCTCTCCATGGACGTAAAACTCCACCGGACGACAGCGCAGCTTGAGTCGCCGGGCAATCTCAAGGAACGTGGCAATGTGATTGCCGCAGATTCCGGCCTCCATCTGCAGGCACTCTTCCACGTTGGTCGGCAACGGCTTGCCCTGTTTGCTAAGCAATGAGTAGTTCAAGGAACTGACACGCGACTGTACTTGATTCATGATCGCAACGGCCAGGACATGCTCCGCCGACAGCCCCGGACGAGCACCACCCAGTTGCTCCGCCTGCAAACGAACCTGCTGGACTATTCGATCCGTGGCGGGCGTATCTTGGGCAGCTGCCGACGCCAGCGGACAGACAAGCAAAAGCAGCAGGAATAGCCAACTCATCGCAATACCCTCGTAACAGACTTATTACTTCTTCTCCAGCGGAACCACTTGGAGATACTCAAGTCGGCGAGTAACCAGCGGCGTCATCGCCTTGATCTTTGTCACATCGATATGGAACTTGTACTGCCCGGGCCCATCACGCAAAAAGACGATCGTATTGAGTGCCAGCAGGCCCTCGATGCCATCTTCTGTTGTCGCCAGCACATCCAGCAGCGTGGGCGCAGGATCGGCAGCGCCGACAATTCCCAAAAACTCAGCTGCCCGTACCCGTACCAGCTGGTCAGGGTCTTCAAGTAGTTCCTTTGCGGTCGGCACCAGCGATTCGGCCTGCCTGCCAAAACAGCTGCAGGCAACAAGTCCCCAGTACCTGACATGAGGATCGTCAGAGTCAACCGCCTGCGCGATCTTCTTACTGGCCTTTCCAAAAGGCAGCAGAGCAAGATCGGCTGTAGCAAGCAGCTGGCGAATATCGCGACTGTGCTTCTCCCCAAACGTCACCCCATCTGCAAGAGCGTGTTTGGCCATGTAACTCTCTGGATAGAAACTCAGGTCGTTGATCTCCAGTAGCTGAGTACGCAATCGCTGCCGCATGTCCTTCAGCACTTCAGCACACTTCGGGTCACCGCTGAGGTCTTTCACCTCGTGAGGATCAGCTTCAACATCAAACAACTGCTCCGCTGGCCGGGCCTGAAAAAACTGACTCTGCTCCGCATTCAGCGTGCCAGCCTGAAACAGTTCACGCCATTCAGCGTAGAGCAGCATCCGGTAGCGATAGTTGTTCTGCAATCCGTCCGGATAATACGGGTGGTAGTTGCGAATGTACTTGTACTTACCCTTCCGCAGACTGCGGCAGAAGTCGTACTTTTCGTCAAACCGATCCGCATAGCCAAATGCTTCGTCACGCGCTTCGACCTCCTCGGCAGCAACGCCCGGACCCAGGAACGGCCTGCCATTCATCGTGGCGGGAACATCAAGACCTGCCAGGTGAAGCGCCGTGGGAGCCAGGTCGACAAACCGAATAAAGCCATCCTGCCGAATACCCGGTTGTTGTGACACCATCTGGCGGAACTTCTCCGGAACGTGCACCACCAGCGGCACATGTAGCCCCGACTCGTAGACATACCCCTTGCTGCGTGGCAGCACGCCGCCATGATCACCAAAATAGAAGATGAAGGTGCTATCGAGCAGATCATCTTCTCGCAACATGTCGATCACCCGACCCATCGCCTCGTCAACCACCTGCATGCGATCGTGATAACGGGCATAGGTGTAACGAGAAATTGACGTGTCCGGATGATAGGGGAAGATCGAGACACTGCGGGGACTCGTGACTGTCTTCATCTGGTTCATCTGTTGCTGCGAAAAGTGGAGCGAACTTTCGTGCGACATCCCGAATGACTGCATGTGGAAAAAAGGAGTTGCCTTGTCAGGCCGCTTGCGCCAACTGGCCTGTCGTGACGAGTCGTTCCAGACTTTGCCTGCCACGATGTTGTAGTCGGTCTTGACCCGATTGCTGGTGTAATAGCCCGCCTGCCGCAAGTAGACAGGCAACAGCTGTGCCTTGGCAGGCAAATTGGCAAGCACCTGCTTGCGGTGATACTGGAATCCGGCCCGCGGCGCATAGATCCCGGTCATCAGCGTGCTGCGGGCCACGCTGCAGACTGGACTGCAGGAAAAAGCATGGTTGAATACCAGTCCGTCCCTGGCCAGTGCTTCGATATTCGGCATTTCACCGAAGTTGCTGCCATACAGCGTGGTGTAGTGAATGGAATTATCCTCTGACAACAGCCAGACGATATTGGGCTGGTCCTGCGACCAGGCATTCCGCGGTCCAAGAACAACAGCAGCCAGCAGGATCATCATGCAGAAAGATATTTTTCGCATCACTGGACTCTCACTTCTTGAATACCGTTTGGGTCCAAAAGACTTGGTGGTAAACCGGATAAGGTGAATCATCTCCAGACGGGAACACGCGGAAACAGCCGCTCGGCACCCTTCCTCGTGAAGACCGGCTGCCTGACTGAGTGCTTGTCTTCAAGCCGCTGCCAGTAGTCTTTCCAGTACTTGTCATAGTAGTCATAGGCAGCATTCTCAATGTGAACCGGATCGACGACTCGCGGTGCATTGGCTGGATCGTAACCCGCCAGATGGTCCTTGCCGGCCCGCAGTCGCGGGGAAACAAACCGCCATTCAGAATCACCCAGGACATCCCGGCATAACATCGCGGCGTGCGGATCGTAAGCAATCAGCTGCTCACGCGTATGGATGTGATTGTGATCATGGTCCATGGTCCGGTTGGTGTCATACCAACACTGCAAAACTTCTGCCCAGTACTCGGCCCTGTTCTTACTGGCGTAACATTGTTTACCGCCTCCAAACCTGATCAGAACCTTATCCTCAGCGGTAACTTTCACCCGTGGCCGCGTCGGCTTGCCGTTAACGAGGATATCTCCATGCTTGAGACAGGCATGGATCAACTCGGGCGACTGGTCTGGGAAAGACGCAACCAGCGACTCGAACAGTCGCACCGGCGTCTCACTCTTGACTCGTCGATATCGCTGGGCAGCTCGGCCATCGTTCCAGATCCCCTTGGCCCTGGCTCGTTCGAAGCAGTCCGTTAGACGTTGCTGCAGCTCCTCGTCAAAACCTGCTCCATGAATGACATGCCCGAATTCGTGAATCAGGATACTCTCCAGCTGCATTCCGCCCTCGTATTCAAGCACATCTTCTTCGGCGAACAGCACAACTGGACGGTCGTCCTTGCGTGTCAGGAAGCCACGACTTCGCCAGTTGTAAAAGTCCAGCTCCTTGCCGACCTTGTCCGACTTGAATTGCGGAACATCCGAAGTAAATTCACTGTGGCCCACGAGGATGCAGAGCACCTGCTGTTGGCGTACCCGCTCAGCAATCGCCGGATTGATACTACTCATGATCTTGTCGAACAGGTAAGCCGTTTCCAGGTGGGCATAATCAGAAACTCTCTCAGAGGTGGCGATCAAGATTCCCTGTACCATCGTGGCCTTTTTATAGAAGGACCTGTCCAGCTGGTACATCTCCGCCTGTTCCGCCGATATCGTTCCCACCTGGTACGCATCTGCTGCGTCCAATTGCACTCCTGCCGGAGAGAGCACCACCGCAGCGACCAGTGGAAAGATCAAGAAAGCTCGCATGTTAACCTCGTCGGCCAATGACTCGATTTGATATCACGCTTCATTGTGTTCGAATCATGGTGACCATCAATCCCGGCGGAGCAGGTTCCGAGAAGAAAAGGTCGGTGTTGCCGTTGTTGTGAAACCTCGGGCTGGCTGTTCAAATAACGGGCGACGGCAGCTTCTGCCAAGTTAGACTCATTCAGCCAGATTCGTGGAAATCATCACTGTGGCCAGACCTGAATACAACCCGCTCAGCGCCGAGGAAGCCCACGTTATTCTGAACAAGGGCACAGAACCCCCCTTCAGCGGCGAATATGACGCCTGCCAGGAAAGCGGGACATTTATCTGTCGCCAGTGCAATGCAGCGCTCTATCGGTCGGACGACAAGTTCGACAGTGGTTGTGGCTGGCCCAGTTTCGACAACGACATCTCAGACACCGTTGTCCGCCTGCCCGATCCTGACGGAAGCCGAACCGAGATTGTCTGTGGAAATTGTGACGGGCACCTGGGGCATGTATTCTTGGGCGAGCACTTGACGGAAAAGAACACAAGACACTGTGTCAACTCGCTGTCAGTCCGCTTCGTAGCCAACTCGGACTCATTACCGGACGTGATTCAGCCAGATTCGTCCGAAGCTGAGTAGCGTCGGTAGCGATCGGCCAGCGGGCAAAGGATCAGGCCACGTGAAATCTCCACTCATCGATAACTTCAACGGCGGCTACAGCTTCATGTCAGGCATCGAACCCTACAGTTGTGGGGCGATTGCCATGAGCGGATGGGAAGTTGTCCATGTCACCCTTGCCAACAGCATGCCCTGGCACGCTGGCTTGCATGCCATCCGCGGTTTTCTCCAGCAGCATCAGCTTGAGCCCTATTCTCTCTGCGGAGTCGAGTTGCGTTGCCCGGCACCGCACACCATCGAAGGGTTCATTGAATTCAATCAACGGTATCGGGCTGTGCTGGAAGAATGGGGGCTGATGGTTGGGAGCGAGAATCCCGTGGCTCGAACCAACGTTGCGCCGCTGCACGACCCGCCGACCGAGACCGTACTCTTCGGATTCTCCTACACCAGGCCCAGCGACCTGAATGTCGCCACCTACGTCATCGCCGGCGGCGGTGAACTACGAGAGGGAGCACTGAGCGAAGAGAATATCGTGCGAACCGGCGAGACCGGCCCTGGTGCCATGCTGGAAAAAGCCGCACGCGTGGTCGAGATCATGCAGCAGCGGCTGGAGAAGTTGTCAGCGGACCCAGCTCTACTTTCAGCGATCGACGTCTATACAGTCCATCCTCTACGTGACTCTCTGGAGCATGTCGTCTTCAAGGGCATTCCTGTTGCAAAGCAGCGCGGCATTCACTGGGAAGTTAGCCGCCCGCCGGTCGAAAACATTGAATTTGAGATGGACATGCGGGGTGTACGACAGGAGCTGGTTGTCGAGCTTGGCTAATTTCCCAGGTCGGCCGCCGATCGAGTTGTCCTGTGACAGCTTGGAAAGTGGCGAACGGGACGAGCTAATCACTTTTGTCACCGCCAATGCAATACAGGTTCTTATAGGTTCGCAGGAAGATCGCCCCGCCGCTCACTGCCGGAGCAGCATACAGCGGTTCTTCGAGACTGTTGGTTGCCAACAATTCGAACTTGTCGCCAGCCCGTACGACGTAGGTATCCCCTTCAAAGTTGCTCAGGTAGATCCGATCATCGGCGAGCAGCATGGAGCCCCAGAGGTTACCGCCCAGTCGCTGACGGTAGACCAACTCTCCGGACTCAACCCGGAAGCAATCGAGCACGCCATTGGCATTGCCGATGTACAACCGGCCACCCTCAATGATCCCGCTGCCAACTCGCTGTGGATTCTTCTCTTGAGTGATCCAGAGACGCCGCGAGTCGGTCACATCACCCGTTCCTCCCGTACGTACCGCCATAGTGGGACCGTTGTGGCCTGAGATGCCAACGACCAGGTCGCCACCGCGCGCAAACACTGGCATGGCGTAAACTTCATTGCCAAGCCCCTGGCATGTCCAAAGGACCTTACCCGTTGCCGGATCATAGGCCTTAAACAGACCGGGACCACCGATCTCGGCGCCCGGCAGCGGCATCACCAGCTCATCGCGTTTACCCTTGATCAGCGCTGGGGTACTCCACGATCCAAAAATAGGGCTGTTGATGGCAGTTTCCTGGGAGTCCCAGACGGTCTTGCCGGTGCGTTTATCCAGTGCCATTAATATTCCCGGCGTGCCGGGGCCGTGAAACACAATCAGCAAATCACCGTAGAGAATCGGGCTGCCGCCGTTCCCCCAGCGATGAAGCACTGGCCCCAGTTCCCGGTGCCAGAGTTGTTTACCATCCAGGTCGTAGGCCACCACACCAGCGGAACCGAGGTTGGCATAGACCGCTTCACCATCGGTCACCGGTGAACCACTGCAGGGTGGATTCTGTCGATGCGTGGTCTCCTCCACGCCGCACGGCAGTTGCTTCTGCCAGAGGATTTTTCCGGTCTGGCGTTGGAGGGCAATCACCTGCCGTTGCTTGCCTCCCTCGACTCCCTGCGTCAGGAAAACTCGATCCTCCCAGACGATCGGGGTGGAATTGCAAGGTTCCGGCAGCGGCACTTTCCAGCGCACATTCTCGCTAGTCGTCCAGTTCAACGGCAGGTTCTTTTCCGTACTGACACCGGAGCCATCGGCTCCACGCCAGGCGGGCCAGTTTTCCGCTGAAGCAATGGTCACCGAAAGCAGAACAACCGTGGCTGTCAAAATGGTCTTCATGTTGAGCTCCAGGGGCGATGTGGTGAATTGCATTCCCGCCGAATCATAGATCCTTCAGGATTTCGGCCACCTTGTCCTCGTAAATCTTTTGCCAATGGGGTGCAAGCATACAGTCGCTGTCCTCCTGGGCGGCATCGGTATTGAGCAACTGCTTGGTTGTAGGGGCATAGTAGATGTAGCCATTTGTATAGCCCGCCACGAAGGTCATCTTGTGGGGCGACGCCTTCTTGATATTGAGCCCGATCTGGACGGTCAGTTCACCGGGAAACGTCGTCAGGACGAAATCACCGACGCGCAATCCAACCAGCTCAACATCCAACGTCCGCTTGACTGCATCAAGGCTCCGCTGCTGATGCCGATTCAGCAATCGCAGGTTGGTCTGAAGCCGGGTCAGCTGTTCCATGGTGTGAATGTTACGAATGTAAGCTGCCAGGTGGCTGCGGTTTTGAGCATCCAGCCGATCGATTCCCTTGCGCCCCATCGCCCGCTCGTGCAGGTAGCGGTAGGAATTGTAAGACGGGAATTCACCGGACAACTTGAACTTCACAGAGAGTTGCATGAAGGTGTCAAAATTCAGGTAAGTCGACCCCAGCTTGGTGACCAGCGCGTCACGTTGCGTCTCCAGTGAAATGATCCGCTCTGCCACGTTCAGCCGCGGCAACTCCAGGACCTGGTTTATCACAGCCAGTCGATCATCGACCTTCATCTTGACCTTACGCGCCGCCTTGAGCGTGCTCAGGCCCAGCATGTTGCCGAGTGGTTCACCGTCATGTGGATGATGGACATCCTTGTAAGAGATTGGATTGATATCGCCACCGCAGCCCTGCACAAACAGGGCAACGGCTCCATCACTCAGGTTGTCTTCAATCACCTCGGAAGAAAAACCTGTCATGTCAGCCGTATTGATGGTATCCGGCACTCCCTGGATCGGGTGGCAGGCAAAGTTATAAACGACGGCAATGTTGGTTCCGTCAAGTGAGTCGAGGCGGAGGATGCCGACATCCGGGTCAATCGGACCGACGCTGGCAACCTTTGCATCGGGCGGCAGCGAGTAGGCTCGGCGGACATCGATCTGCCGCCCATCCTCGAGAATCAAGCGACGGTTTTCCTGGATTCGATCTTCCTTGCCGCGGCCCACACCAATCTGCACTTCGACAAGTTTCCCGGCCGCCTGCTTGATCACAGCGACGGTCCGGTCCTCGACATCCTTGCAGGGTACACCATGACAATGGCTACAGTTGATGATCACATGTGCCGGAGGAATCCCCAGCTCCTGCTGGATCCGGGCTCGCACATTGTCGAGAAAGTCGTTGGGGATATACCCAATCTCGCCAAGTGAAACGACGTCGAGTGTGACCAGTGCCACAGTCAAGTCGTCCTTGCGGATCACCAGTGCACGAGCATGCAGACGGCCATTCACCGGTCCATGTTCGTCACTGCTTACATCAATCCTGGCGGCACCCGCCAGCATCCCTTCCGCTTTCACCTGCGGTGCGATGCCAGGCCAGGCAGAAAACAGCATGGCCAGGACAAAGCACAGCACAAACGGCCTGGCTTGTCGTGACACGAATGGATTGGTACGGACAGGAGCTGCTAGTTTGAATGCGATCATGACGGTCATTTTTCCGGGCCCTGGTGATAGCCACATCTCGTGTGATTCTGCGGCGATTGTAACATTCACGCTGGGCCTCATGTGATCCCTGCCAGAGACGTGGAGGCGCGTTGCCGTACTGAGACCGGGTCACATGGCAGCCGTCCAGATGGACCCTGGCACAGTTTGATTCTGCCAGTAGTCCCTCAGCAGTGTTCAATCCGGAGGCGACAAAGAGAATTCGCCCAGCCGGCCGCTAGACCTCAGCTAGTGCTTCGGTCGCATCACCAAAGCTATCCAGCCTCACACCCATATTGTTCATCATGCTCAGATAGAGCCGACACATCTGGCGATTTTCGCTCTCCAGGTAGTCCAGGTTCTGGCCCCCCTTGAGTTGCCCACCCCCGCCACCAATCATCACGACCGGCAACTGGTTAGCATCGTGATGGCCATTCAACATGCTGGAACAGAGCATCAGCATTGAGTTGTCCAGCGCCGTCCGTTCACCCTCCTGAATGCTGTCCAGCCGTCGCGCAATATAGGCCATCTGCTCAAGGAAGAACTGGTTAACTTTCAACCAATCGTCCGTGTCACTATGCGAAAGCAAGTGATGGATCATGTAGTCCACACCCAGGTGTGGGAAACGCAGTGTGCCGTGATCATTGTTCAGCTTGAGCGTACAGATCCGTGTAGTATCCGTCTGGAAAGCCAGCACCAGGATGTCACTCATCAAACGCATATGCTCAACAATATCCTGGGGGTATCCATCGTTGGGACGCGGGATATTCGGTTCGGTCAATGTTGGCCGCCAGCCCTGCAATTCGCCCCGTTGACCGGCCTGCTCAATTCGCTGCTCAATCTCACGGACACTATTGAGATATTCATCCAGCTTCTGTTGATCGAGCCGGCTGATGGATCGCCTCAGATTCCTGGCGTCAGACAGAATAGCATCCAGCACGCTACGATCACCCTCTTGCCGACTGTCCTTGAACATCTGATCAAAGGCCAGTGCTGGGTACACCTCAAGTGGTGTGGGAGTCGTCGGACTCGACCAGGAAATATGCGAGCTGTAGAGCATCGAATAATCCTTGTGCACCGACGGATTGGCTTTTTCACACCCCAGCACGAGGCTCGGCAACTTGGTCCTGTGCCCGATCCGCTGGGCCACAACCTGATCGACACTGGTTCCGCTGTGGATATTTCCGCCCGAAGCCAGCGGAGCACCAGACAACACATTCCCGGTTTGAGAACTGTGAATGTTCCCTTTCAGGGCTTCGGCGTTGTAGAGACCACGGATAAAGACCATCCGGTCCTTGAAATCATTGAGAGGATGCAGCACCTTGCCCAACTCCATCTCGCTGCCTTCGCCCTTGGCCCACCATTCGTGCCGGTGGTAGCCACAGCCGGAGAAGAGGATCGCCATCCGCGTCGGAGCCTCGCTCGACGACTGCGACGATTCGGTATCATCACCCCACACCCGCTTTGACTCCATCCAGGGTAAGGCCATGCTGACACCCAGGCCGCGCAACATGGTTCGTCGAGACAACTGCTGGTCCATCATGGTGCTACTCCGTTACTCACTTTACTCGGCAGTTGCCAATCCGCGTATCTGACGAAACTGGGGACTTGTTACTATTATCGCAACTGCCACACTGAATCGGTAGTCATTTTCAGCAAGTTGAAGCTGTATCTCGTCCAGCAGCGGTTCATCCGACAGTTGAACCTCTCGTCCCAGCGCGAAGCCTAGCAGCTTCTTGCAGAATTGCCGGACCACATCACCGCGGCGTTCGTTCAACAGGTAATCTTGCAAACCGGCGATACCCTGCAGCTCCGTTCCATCAGCCAGCCTGGTCGACGTATCCACCGGCTGGCTGCGTTTCCGCCCAATTGCATCAAATTGTGAGAGCGCAAATCCATACGGATCAATCTTGGCGTGGCAGGTGGCACATTCAGCGACGCTGCTGTGCTTTTCAATCAGCTGCCGTGCTGTCAGGCCACTGGGAACCACCTCGGGCAATTGCGGCACATTGGCCGGCGGGCGCGGCAAGCGTTCACCGAGCAAGGTTTCGTAGACCCAGTTGCCTCGCAGAATCGGACTGGTCCGCGAAGCACCCGACTGGCTGGCAAGGAAAGTTGCCATTCCCAGAATTCCCCCACGCCCATGGCCTCGCAGGCCTTCCACTCGCTGCCATTCATTGGCCTGCCCCGCAGCCGGGTCCTGCTTCAAAGGAATACCGTAATGGCTGGCCAGCGCAGGATTGAGGAACGTGTGGTCCGCATCGATCAGACTCAGGATGGAGCCGTCATGCTGGAACATGTCAGTAAAGAACTGGATCGTCTCTTCATACATGGCAGACCGCAACTCGGCAAATTCCGGGTAGAGCTGCTCGTTCTTGTCATCATTCTGGTCAAAGTCCCGCAGGTGCAGCCACTGGCAGGCAAACTGAATGGCCAGCCGCCGGCAACGCGGATCCAAGAGCATCCGTCGAGTCTGGTTTAGTAACTCACTGCGAGCATCATCCAACTTTTCGTCAACCATCAGCTGCCCAGCAGCCGCCACCTCCCGCAGTTCGGCATCCGGCAGCGACGACCAGAGAAAGAAACTGAGTCGCGAGGCCAACTCAAAATCGGAGACGCTGGCAGCTGCCTCCCCCGCTGGCGGAGATTCCAGCCGGTACAAGAAGGCCGGCGAGGTGAGCACACGGGCCAGCAGCAGCCTGGTAGCTTCCGGATGAGCCAACCCATTCTCTCGCAAGAGAGTGTATAGTTCGCGAAGCCGCTGAGTTTCGTCCGTCGTCAGTGGTCGTCGCCAGACTTGGCTGGCAATATCTATCACTGCCTGGAGCTGGACCGGCTCGTCATCAATCAGCCGCTGACGGAACTTCTCTGCCCGAGCGGTGACACCCTCGATCAGCGGTGCCCATTCCTTAACCAGGTCAGGTCGATCCTGCGTGGCAAATTCTCGAATCTGCTCAAAGGCGATCTCGTACTTGAGTGGCTCGTGGCTAACATAAAGCAACTCATCCCAAAGGCGATTCAGCTCCTCGGTTTGCAGCTCGTCAAGCATCAGTCGCTGCAGGTGCTGATCCTCGCGAAAGTAGAGCGTCAAGGTCACGGTCTGATCAACCGGGACGATCCGCGAATAACAGAGCGAACCAGGAAACAGATCTCGAAATTCGTTCAGCGATGCGTCGATTCGCTCTTCAGCATCGCTTCCTTCCACCACAACAAATGGGCTATTTGCTGGAATCGCCACACCGTCACCAAGTGTGACTTCCAATTGCACGCTCCCCTCCCTGCCCTGTTTCGGCTCAAGTCCCCCGCTGACGACCAGCGTCCGCTGGTTAGCCAGCTGTGCAGGGATTTGAATAGTTGTCACCGCCGGAGCCTGCACGACCAGGTCCGCGGGATTGACTTCGTCTCCTCGCGGATGACTGCCAAATCTGTTGTCCGATGCGACGCCCGAAAGTGCAGCGATATCCCCCACGGCAACTTCCAGTGAATGCAGCTGGCGATACAGTTGGCCGTCCGCCGATTGTGGATCGTCCGGAGCAGGTCCGATTGCCAGTGCCTGGACCTGGTCCGCCAGTTGCGACTTCTTTGCGGCGTCGGTCTCGGCTCGCCAGCGAGCGAGTATCGATCCGACGGGGATGGAAATTACCGGGCCCTGCTTGGTGACAATGGAAGTCATCAGACCCTTGTAGAAATGCCAGGTTCCCTCGAATCCATGGCTGTCCGGATGAGGATTCCCGGCGTGAATGTCCTTGGAAATCTCAGCGGCCAGGTCCCAGCTGCGTTTTTCACCGCTGGTTTCGGTGATAACCAGGTTCACCTGTGTCAGGTCGCAGGCATGTTGGCCGGCTCGAGGCCCGACAAGTAATGAAACCAGATCCCCTTTGTGAACATCCAGGTTGACCGCGGGGAAAGTGACCTTTCCACGAGTCACGAAATCACCTCGACCGAGGTTATTCACACCACGACTGGTTCGATACTGAACAAACCACTCCTGGCCGTTACCGCATTCAGGATGAACGTCTTCGGCAAACGCCTCGATACGAACATTGCCGCTCACCGGACTCTGCCAGCCGACAGCTACAAACAGGGTTGGCGAGGGGTGCACCATGACGGATCGCGGCCGCGCGATACCCGGGACCCTCACCTCCTGGTCAGAAAGATTAGCAGATACCAAAGGTGTTTCCGGTGATCCCCAACCCTTGATGAAGTCATAATCGCCGCCCTTGTGAGTCTTCTGTGTAAAGTGACCGGTCACTCGCACCGGCGCCGACACCCCGATACCGATGTACTCCAGCCAGACACTGAGTGCAGCTGGATCGATCTTGTGCTTGGTCGCCAGCGCCTTGAGGTCAGGCCCTTCTCCGGCTGGATCCGCCGCCATCGCCTCGGCTGCTGCAGCCAAAAAATCCCCGCTCTTGCCAAGCATCTCCTTGCGAACGTCGGCGATCCTTGCCACCAGCCCCTTGACGACATGCAGTGGAATGTCGGGACCCTCACCAACCAGGCGAGCGTTCTTCCAGATGGCCAGGTCGTTCTGGTCGCCATCGCCAGCATCACCCGTAACAAGGTTTACATTGATCGACTGGCCAGCCAACACGACAGGCAGCTTGAGCTCAAAGTCCCGCTGTCCAGCCAGCGGCGTGGCGGGTGACATCCAGGCGCGGGGGCCACCGGCTCGGCCAATATGGCCAATCGGATTGAATTGCCAGAGAATCGACTGCCATCCGGTAATGTCCGTGGCGAGCGCCGCCAGGTCATCCGCCTCCGCAGCTCGCCATCGAACGCGAATCTTGTCGAGCACGATCGATGGCTTTTCTGACTCCGATGTGAGTGCCTGATAAAGCAGCCCAAGATAGCGACGATTCAGCTGGTACTGCCTGGCAACATCGTCGAGCGTTCTCGTCTTGTCTTGTAAGGCAACCCGCTCGCGGATTGTCGCATCCAGGTAACGCTCAAAAGGAAAACGGCTTTCCTGCTGAAAGTTCTGCCATGCCGGCTGGCCGCCCCCAGCGCCACTGTTAGCGAGAAAGGGCTGATAAAAACTCCTGATACGATCCATCAACTCGTCGGTTCGATCACGCTGGGACCTACCGTCGGTAAACCGAATCCCGCTGGGTATCAGCATCGCATGATCGGCAACGTCCTTCGCGGCATCGAGATACTTGCTGACAAGCGACGGCGACATTCCCTGTGCAGCACCGCTGTTGATAAACCCCTCGCCAGCGGCGCCATCGACCGGGAACTCACGGGTTGGATTAAGCATCCTGACTCCGGTCAGGTCGCGCACAGCATAATTGTATTCCTCGTTGTTGAGCCGGCGGAGCACGATCGGCCCCGGATCTCCGGCATGAGCCCTGGCCTCGTTGGTGAGAAACTCCTGGACCCAGGTGTCGAGCTCCGCTCGCTCATCATCCGACGGTTGGCGGGCATCCTTTGGCGGCATCTGGCGACTGCTGAGCATTTCTCGCACGCGCAGCCAGGTCCTTATGTCCGTCCGTACACGGGCAACATCGGTGAATGAAGCCAGGTCGACTTCCGCTTCCGCGTCGTCCCCCTCGTGACATTCCTGGCAGTATCGTGCCAGTAAAGGTCGGATCGTCGGTTGATAGGCCTTATCCAACTGCTTGCTGGTCCGTCCATCCTGGGCAACCAACAATGCCGGCATTGCCAACAGCAGAAAAAGCGACTTGAGCAAAGTCTGCTGGAAACCGCAATGATGCTGTGCCTTAGCAAGTAACCTTCTCATCAATTCACTCCGGAGCATGACATGCTGCGATGCCTGTTCTGGGCTAGAGCGTCCAGCCTTTTCGGTATTCCTTGTGAACATGTGGATTCAGCTCCGGCATGTTCGACACTTGCAGTCTCTGGCTGTCCCATTCCAATCTATGGCCAGGTGCGCGCTGCGCCAAAACGCCAAGCAGCACAGTCTCGGTCAATGGACCAGAATAACCAAAATTGGAAACAGTTGTGCCCTGTCCGGTGCAGGCCAACAACCACTCCTTGTGATGGCCCGGTGACCGTGGCATTGTTTTGGGCACCGTGGCAGCTTCTTCCATCAATTCCGCTGGCAACAGCTGCGGCATACCGCCGTGCGAACCATGGTACATTTTCCCCTTGCTGCCAACGTACAAGACTCCGTTGCCAGGCAGCCGTGAGCCAGCTGGCATCTCCGCTGGTGTGGAGGGCATCATGCCACCCTCATACCAGATCAGCTTCACCTCAGGCCGCTTACCCTTGGCCGGGAACTCGTAGTGGATTACTGAGGCGATAGGAAAAGTCTCACGATTTGGTTGACCGTTCACTTCGGAGCCATCGAGTGTCGTGACAGCTTCCACCGCGGTGGGATAATCCAGATCCAGTGCCCAGACGGGATGGTCCACGATGTGGCAACCCATGTCACCCATCGCGCCGGTACCAAAGTCCCACCAGCCACGCCACTTGGATGGTGCATAAGCTGGGTGATAAGGGCGAACCGGCGCCGGTCCCAGCCAGAGATCCCAATCCATCGTGGCGGGGACGGCCGGGGTCTCGGTTGGACGCCCGATCCCCTGCTTCCAGAGCTTGCCAGCTCGATCTGACCACGTATGGACCTCCCGTACTTCACCAATCACTCCCGCCTGAATCCACTCGTTGGTCAGTCGGGCGCCCTCTGTTGCGTGACCCTGGTTACCCATCTGCGTAACGACTCCATGTTTCTCGGCCGCGATTGTCAATTGGCGAGCTTCATAGATCGTGTGCGTAAGTGGCTTCTCACAATAAACGTGTTTGCCCCGTCGAATCGCGTCCATCGAGGCCACCGCATGAATATGATCCGGTGTACCGACGGTGACCGCATCAATATTCTTCTCCTCCTTGTCGAGCATCCGGCGAAAGTCCTTGTAGACGGTCGCTTTCGGATAGCGTTTGAAAGTACCAGCAGCATGTGCATGGTCAACGTCACAGAGGGCAACAACATTGGCGCCCAATCCGGCCATGTTGTTGATATCACCGCCGCCCTGGCCGCCCGACCCGATCCCGGCAAAGTTCACCCTTTCACTGGGCGCGGTGAAACCAGCACCACCCAGTACATGCCGCGGAACGATCGTAAAGGACAGTCCAGCCAGACTGGCTGTGGATGAAAGGAATCGTCGCCGCGAAACCGCCGAAGTGGATCGAGATGTCATAGCTTATTTACCCAACGGAAGTATCTTGATGTTCTTGTACCAGCAATTCGCACCGTGGTCCTGGAGTCCAATATAGCCCCTGCGTGGATGGCCCTTGTAAGCAATATCAAACTTGTGATCGGATCCATCCGGCCGCTTGTTCTTCTCGGTCCACTGGTCCAAGTCCATCGCCGCGACCGCCTCGCCATTAACCGAAATAAAGACACGGTTGTCCCGGCATTTGAGGACAATCCTGTTCCAACTGCCAACCGGTTTCATGACGTTCTGTGTCGGTTTAACCAGGTCATAGATCGCGCCGGTATCGTGAAAACCGGCAGTCCTGGAATCATCGATGGCAATCTCAATGCCATTGAAACCAACATCCTTTCCCTCGCGGGGCGTAAGGGGAAAAGTGCGGAAAAAGATGCCGCTGTTACATCCCTGGCTAATCTTCACATCCAGTGACAGCACAAAGTCATCCCAGACCTGGCTGTGAATCAGCATGTAGTCGCAGGGATGGGGATTCAGGGCTCCATCCTGAACGTGCCGGTCTGGCAACGACTGCTGCTTGATCGTCTGCCAGCCAGCCGTGGTCTGGCCATCAAACAGCAGGATCCAGCCTTCCTTCTTTTCTCGTAACGTGAGCTTGTTGTCAGCCGCGCTGGCAGAGGACACAAACATCGCCAATATGAGGATCCCAGTTATTGTCTTCACATCATCTCTCCCATCGTTGCGAATCAGATGCTTGGATTCTAGATCATCCAGCGTCTCTCGTCGGAAAGATCTGGAGAATTATGGACAACGAAAACACTGGCTGCCTGTGGCAATTAGCGGCCCCAGTCGCTGCAGACTCACGCAACACCCCCGCCGCAACTGGGACCATTCAACTTCTTGATCCGAACCATGCAACTGAGAATCCCGATCGGCTCGCCCCAGGACGATGCCAATTGCTTTACGTCCTTCCGACCTGGCACGATATCAGCGACGCGATGGCGGTTGAGATACTCCAACAGGGCTCTTTCCGCTTCCGTCCAAACAGACTTGAGCGTGCAGAACTGTCAGACAGCAT
>CAUZOB010000098.1:0-17592 GCA_963581185.1 Planctomycetota bacterium
ACCCGCTCTGCCGGTGCTCAATAACCCCAATTCTTCCACCAGTGAGGCAGCCCTTCCGGGGCCGGACCAGATTGCCACGCAACTCTCTATCGACCCTGGGCAGTCCGGAATCCGGGCTCTCAGCCCAACTGAAAACGTGCTGGTGATCGAGCTGGTGGCTACCGATGCTCGAGGGCAGCTGGTCAAGACTCCCGCTGCCGTGACAGTCAATGCTCGTAATGCAGTCGCCACGGCGGCCGACGGGCAGATCGCCCGCTGGGAATTGAGCCAGAGTGAAGTCAGCCAGCTGATCGCCCAGGCTGAAGGGAGTTATCGCATCCGGACAGAGTTTCCCTGGCCAGCCAATCTGACTCTGCCAGCCGCAATTGAAGTCCAGGTTCAGTACCAGCAGCCAGGGCAAGTGGTACTGGAGGCCGAGTTACTGTTGCCGGGAATGGCGGTCAGCCGTACCAGCGGCAGATGGACTCCACGGGATGAGCCAGGTGGAGCGGCCGATGCGCTTCCAATTCCCAGCCTTGCCGTGCCACTCGACCGAGCCCTGGAAATCCGTTAGTTCGCTGTGACGTCCGTAGTGAATCCAACGAAGCTCACCGCAGAGACGCCGAGAACGCAGAGGGAATATAAGGGCGGGTGAGCCTAGAGGCTCTTCAGGTACGCCACCAGTGCCTTGACGGACTTTTCGTCCCAGTCTGCATCCCGGGGATGACGATGCAAGAGGAAGACGTCCTCAAGAGAGCCTGCACTGTTGTCGTGCAGGAACGGCCCACGCTGTCCAACACCACGTAACGACGGCGGATTGAACTCATGGTTTCCCTCCTTGTCCGTGATCCCCACGTCGTAGATTCGCGGCGTGGTAAAGGTGGGTGGGGCATGACAGCTGGCACATTGCCGTGAGCTGAATAGCTGTTTTCCGCGTGCAACCAGTTGCTTGTCCATCCGCCCCCGCAATTCGACAACAGAAGGTGGCGGCTCGAGCGACCGCAGGTAGGCGATCAGATAGTTGATCTGTTTGTCGGTCGCCGGCAGATCGCTCTGCATCGTGGTCTCAATACTATTGCGGATCTGGGTGGCAAAGTCCGCTGCCTCGGCATTCCAGGCAAAGGGAGCCGTATCTTTCACTCCCAGCAGCGAGAGGACTCGCTTGGGCGCACCAAACGACTTATCGCTGAAGTTGTCATTGAGCATCCCGTTGGTGTGGCCATTGGTGTGGCAACTGTGACAACTCATCCAGCTGTCGTGCGAGATGCTGGCATCGAAGAACAACAGCTCGCCCCGCATGGCGTCGGTCAATTCCCCCTTGGGACCAAGTGAAATACGAGCTGTCTCCTCGTGCTGATCCAGTTGAACCACGGAAATGGAATCATCGAAGGTGTTGGCAATCACCACCTGGTCCTGTTTTTCGTTCAACCAGATTGCCGTAGGGCGACGTCCCACGCGAGTCCGGCGGAGGCTGAAGTCGTCCTCTTCGCCGATCGCGATTTCGCCCACGCCCGCCAGTGCCACCACGACTCGGCCATTCGCTGCCACCACCAGGGATGCTGGATCGCCCGTTGCGCTGCCAGCTTCACCAAGCGGATGCATGTGAGCACCTGCGTAGAGGTCCGTACCGCCTGTCAGTACATTGTCCAGCTTGAGCCAACGCAGGTCGTTGGACATCAACAGCCCCCAGTGCACATCGTTGCGCACGGTATGGGCCAGCTCGTTCAGCATCTGGTGGGAGACCAGCAACATCCGGCCATTCGCACTGACTCCCAACCCTCGTATGTTATGACCTGGAAAAGTTCGAATACCATCAACCGCGACCGTGCCCGCAGCCGGCAACTCGGTTGTCAAAACCGCCAGCCGACCGGCAAAGGAATCGGCAACAATCAGCCGCTGATCCTCCCTGACAAGTAACTGAGTGCGCGGTGCAAAGGGCATGTCCACAACCTGGATGACCCTCGATTTGGCCGGCTTCTTCTGATTCAGCTCGATCACCGAAAGCTGCCGTGACCAGAGTGAGGCGACATAGCACCAACGGCCGGACTTGTCCGGAATCACCGTCACCGGGTACGGACTGACAGCAATCCGGGCCAGCACCTGGAGACTTTCCGCATCCAGCATCACCAGCTGGTGAGCCTGCTCATCGGTGACAAGCACAATCGTGCTGCCCGGCACACGAACCATATCCGACAACTGCTTGCCAACAGCGACTTCGTTTTGAACCACCTGCTCGTCGAGCTGAACAAGTGAGACTGAGCCCGACTGGCGGTTGGCAACCAGCACGCCGCCGGGTCCTGACGCAGCGACCACCTTCACAGGACGACGAAAGCGGGGCTGCTGATGAAGCGGTTCTGCGGCCGCCAGTGACGTGCTCAAGAGGAGCCAGGCAGACAGCAGCAGCACGCCAGCACGCCATTCAGTTGGTAGCAGAGAACCAGGTGACATCTGCATCTCCAGTTGTTGATTGTCGGCAGCCAATTTTTTGCTGCCCAAGGGTTATTTTCCTCGATAAGCAGGGCAACAACAAGAGACATCAGACAGCCGATCCAAGTCAGCCATCGCCCTGACCCTGCTGGACAACCCCGTCTAGGCCAAGCAAAATCGGCCTAGCCTGCTGACGATCACAGGGAAATCGCCCCATGACCGAATCGCCGCCAATTGAAATCACCCACGACTTCCAGCCCCGGCCATTACGTGCCGCCATCCTGGACTTTGACGGGACTCTCTCGCTGCTGCGACGAAACTGGCAACAAGTGATGATCCCCATGATGCTGCGGATCCTGCAGCAGACCGGCAGCGACGAGAGCGATCAACAACTGGAGATGCTGGTCAAACAGTTCGTAACACAACTGACCGGCAAGCAGACCATCTACCAGATGATCCAGTTGGCCGAGGAAGTTCAGCTGCGTGGCGGCCAACCACAGCAGCCGCTGGAGTACAAGCAACAGTACCATCAGCTGCTGATGCAGCAGGTCGAGGGACGCCTGGCAGGAGTACGCAGTGGCGAGATTCCCGTCGACTCGATGCGAGTTCCAGGTTCGCTCGAACTGCTCGAGTGCCTGCGGGACAACGGCCTGGAACTCTACCTGGCGTCAGGCACCGACCTGGTTTACGTCGAGCAGGAAGTCAAGCTGCTGGGGCTGGACCAGTTCTTCGGAAAACACATTTACGGCGCAGTAGATGACTACAAGAACTTCTCCAAGGCGATGATCATCGAACAGATGATCGACAAGATCGGACTCGAACCGGAACAGCTACTCGGCTTCGGTGACGGCTATGTGGAGATCGAGCAAGTCAGGAAAGTCGGTGGCCTGGCTGTCGGTGTTGCCAGCAACGAGCTGACACGAGAGGGGATCGATCCCTGGAAACGTGAGCGACTGACCGCGGCGGGTGCTAACATGATCATCCCGGACTACCGCGACCTGGCCGGCTTGATGAACGCACTTGGCCTGGCCGCCCCCCGGACATCCTAGGACGACCTGATGCAGCACCAGTTTGACCGATCGCGCCTGCTGATTAAGCCCCTCGATGAGAGAAACCACGACCTCTCACACGACTCGCTGCTGGAACTCGATGCCGATGTCCCAGCCCTGGCCGATCCGATGATGTCGCGGTTGACTGTGCTGGGTGAGCGGATGCAGCAGACCAAACAGCGTGAATCGGCCAGCCTGCTGTTGATGGGAGCCCATGTGATTCGAGCTGGCGTGGCCCGACAGCTGATCGACCTTGTCCGCCGTGGCTTGATCACACATATCGGCATGAACGGGGCAGGGCCAATTCACGACTATGAACTGGCCCGCATTGGCGCAACCTGTGAAAGCGTCGCTCGCTATATCCGCACCGGCGAATTCGGACTCTGGCACGAGACCGGCCTGATGAATGAGATTGTTAAGTCCGGAGTTGACCAGGGGCTGGGCCTTGGCGAGTCCATTGGGCGGGCAATCCTGGAAAGCGATTTTCCACACAAGGAGACCAGCCTGCTGGCCGCGGCGGTCGAAGCTGGCATTCCGGTCACCGTCCATATTGGCATCGGTTACGACATCCTGCACGAACATCCCAACTTTGATGCTGCCGCATATGGGACAGGCAGCTACCGCGATTTCCTTTCGCTCTGCCATACCGTCGACCAGCTGGAAGGTGGCCTGTTTCTCTGCCTCGGTTCCGCCGTGATGGGACCGGAAGTCTATCTCAAGGCACTCAGCATGGCTCGCAATGTCGCTCACCAGGAGGGACGCCAGATCACCAACTTCACCACCGCAGCATTCGACCTGATCCCCATCGATGGCAACCCTCAGCAGGAAGCAGCTCGTACGAACCCCCAGTATTACTACAGACCATGGAAGACCATCCTGGTCAGAACGGTCGCCGATGGCGGGGAGAGCTTCTATGTCCAGGGTGACCACCGTCAGACTGTCCCCCACTTGCGTAACGCCGCCCTGGCCGCAGAGGGGGCCGCCGGTGCTTGATGCTGCCAGGCTGGATCAGCTGCTCGCCTGCTTCGGCGATCGCTCGATTGCCCTCGTCGGTGACCTGTTTCTCGATCGTTACTTGCAGATCGATGGCGCCATCGAGGAAGACTCCATTGAAACCGGGCTGCCTGTTCATCATGTCGAGCAGATTCGGAATTCGCCTGGCGCACTTGGCACAGTACTTAATAACCTGCACGCACTCGGTGCCGGTCGGCTCGTGCCAATTACCGTCATCGGTGATGACGGCCACGGCTACGACCTGCTGGCGGAACTGGAAAGAATCAACGTTGAGACCGAACATGTGATTCGCTCGCCCAGCCGTATGACTCCAACCTATACCAAGCCACTCAAACAGGATGAAAATGGTCACTGGATTGAATTGAACCGGATCGACAGCTTCACTCGAGCACCGCTGGATAGCTCCAGTTGTGACGAAATCGCCCGCCGTCTGCAGCAGGTTTTGCCCACGGTCGATGGCCTGATTGTGCTGGACCAGCTCAACACGCCCGAACTGGGTGTCGTCAATGAGACAATCCGCCAGCTCCTGCATAGCCTGCCGCCCCAACCAGGCAGACCCATCCTGGTCGACAGTCGCACAAATCTGCACGCCTTTCAATGCGGGATTATGAAAGGCAATCAAGTAGAAATCCGAGCCGCCTGGCAGCAGATTTCCGGAGCTGACTTGCCGATATCAGCAGCCATGCTGGCCCTCTCCCAGCACAGCTCGCAACCAGTCTTCTGTACGCGAGGTGAATTCGGAGCGGCTGTGGCAACACCCGATGGAAAAATCGAAGACCTGCCGGGCCAGTCAGTCAGTGGTCCGGTCGATATTGTCGGTGCCGGCGATAGTGCAACCAGCGGCTTCTTCCTCGCACTCACATCTGCTGCCACGCTAGCCGAAGCTGCCATGATCGCTAACCTGGTCGCCTCGGTCACCGTGCAGAAGCTGGGTACCACCGGCACAGCCAGTCCAGCAGAAGTTCGCCAGGCACTGAGCGGAAATTAGAGCAGGCTGGCAGGCCGTGAACGCTGCTAGGCCAACAGCGGGGTGACGACGTTACCCGCCACGTCGGTCAGCCGGTAAGGCCGACCCTGGAAACGATAGGTGAGTCGCTCGTGGTCGATCCCCAGCAGGTGCAGAACCGTGGCATGCAGGTCGTGCACGCTGACTGGATCCTTGGCCGGAAAGTAACCAAGGTCGTCCGTCTCTCCAACCGTGACGCCACCCTTGATACCGCCACCAGCCAGCCAGGCGCAGAAAGCATCTTTGTGGTGATCACGCCCCGCCTTCGCCCGGTCACTCTGTAACATCGGCGTTCGACCGAACTCACTTCCCCAGATCACCAGCGTCTCGTCCAGTAAACCATGCTGCTTGAGATCCCGCAGCAGAGCAGTTACCGGCTTATCAACCTGGCGGCATTTGTTGGGTAGCGATGTATTGATCGAACCATGGTGATCCCAACCCTGGTCAAACAACTGAACAAAGCGAACACCCCGCTCCACCAGTCGGCGGGCCAACAGGCAGTTATTCGCAAAGCTGGCCTGACCCGGCTTGGTCCCGTACATATCATGCACGTGCTGGGGTTCGCTGGCTGTATCCATCAACTCCGGCACCGACGACTGCATCCGGAATGCCATTTCATACTGGTTGATGCGCGTGGCAATCTCCGGATCGCCAACACCATCCAGCTGCTCCTTGTTCAGCTGGTTTATTACATCGACCGCCTGTCGGCGGTCCTTGCTGTCGATGCCGCTGGGGTTGGAAAGGAACAGCACCGGATCACCTTTGCTGCGGAACTCCACCCCCTGGTAAACCGATGGCAAGAATCCACTTCCCCACATGCTGTTACCTGCCCCACCCACCGATCCGGTGATCAGGACAACAAAGCTGGGCAGGTCCTGGTTCTCGCTGCCCAGGCCATAGGTCACCCAGGACCCCATCACCGGACGGCCAAAACGGCTAAAGCCTGTCTGCATGAACAGCTGCGCCGGCGCGTGGTTAAAGACGTCCGTATGAAGTGTCTTGATGATGGAAATGTCATCAGCCATCGTCGCCAGGTTCGGCAATAACTCGCTAAACACCTGTCCGGATTCGCCGTGCTGACGAAACTTGAAATTGGAACCCATCAGCCGGGGATGGCCTCGCAGAAATGCAAACCGCTGTCCCTCAAGCAAATGGTCAGGGCAGGGCTTGTCGTCGTTCTGTCGCAAAACTGGCTTGTCGTCAAACAGGTCCAGTTGCGAGGGAGCTCCAATCATGTGCAGGAAGATGACGTTCTTCGCTCGCGGCGGAAAGTGCGATGGCCGCGAAGCGTAGGGACCACTGGCACCGATCGTGGGGGACTCGTCGGCCAACCCCAGGTCAGCAGCCAACAGGCTCGCCAGAGCAGTTGTCCCCAGGCCCATCGTGCCACGCCGCATCAATTCCCGGCGGGTCAGCTGCAGAAGTAATTGCTGGTCGTTGTGCATCGGCGCCTATCCCTTGGTTATCGTCTCATCCAGGTTAAGCAACACGTTGGCCACGAAAAACCAGGCGGCAAGCTCCGGCCGCTGGCCATCGGTAATCTCGATTCCAGCCAGCAGTTCCGCTGACTGGCCAGGATTCTGCCGGTAATAGTCCAGTCGAGACTGATAATAGTCCAGCAGGACATCCAGCTCCCTGTCGGTCGGCCGGCGGGCGACAACAAGCTGGAATGCTGCCACCATCCGTTGCCGGTCATCGTCGAGGCCTGGCAGCCTGCGAATGCGTTCGGCCAGGTGCTGGGCAATCTCAACATAAGCCTGGTCGTTGAGCAGTGTCAGCGCCTGCATCGGTGTGTTAGTACGCGATCGCTTGACAACGCAGGAGGTGCGGTCGGGAGCGTCAAAGTTGGTGAAGCTGGGGTAGGGAGCACTGCGCCGCCAGACCACGTAAATCCCGCGACGAAAACGATTGCCGTCAGTCGAGGTTTTGTATACGGGTGCATTGCGACCTACATGACGCCAGACCCCAGCCGGCTGCGGCGGGTAGATCGGCGGGCCGTGCATCTGCCCGTCAAGCAGGCCACTTACCGCCAGGGCATTGTCACGAATCGACTCTGCCGGCAGCCGGAATCGCGGCCCTCTGCCGAGCAGAAGATTGGATGGATCCAGCTCCAGTTGCTCAGGCGTGATAACGGATGACTGCCGATAAGTCGCGGATGTCACCAGCAGTCGGTGAACATGCTTCATTGACCAACCCTTGGTCGACAACTCCAGGGCCAACCAATCGAGCATGCCGGGATGTGTTGGGGCATCGCCCTGGGTGCCAAAATCCTCCTCGGTTGCGACAATCCCACGACCAAAGATCTCCGCCCACCAGCGGTTCACCGCGACCCGTGCCGTCAACGGATTCTGGCCGTCGACCAGCCAGCGGGCCAGGCCCAGGCGGGATGCCGGCAAGCCAGACGAATACTCGGGAAGGATGCCCGGTGTGCTGGGCTGAACCGGCTGCAGCGGGTCCTTGAAGTTGCCGCGACGGAATACCCGTGTCTCCCGTGGCTCCTGCTGTTCCACCATCACCAGTGTCGTGATCGGAGCGATCGTGGTCAGCCGCTTGTTCGTTTGAGCCAGCTGCTTGTTCAGTTTCACCAGCTGCTGGTCCTGCTTGTGATAATAGTCGGTCAGCTTTTTCGACTCAGCCGCCGTCCGCTTGTCAGCCGCGCTGTCCAATGTCTTTCGCAGCTCCGCTGGGAATCCTGGCTGAGCCGTTCCGGTCATCGCGGAAAGACGTAGCCGACCGATCGTGCGACCCTCACCGTGATTCTGGACGAGACGCACGACAAAACGCCAGTCCATGCCGCCAACCGGCTGAGCCAGCAGGAGGGTGGCACAATGAGGCTTGCCAAACTGGGGATTAATACCCCAGCCGGTCTTGGGATCGCCGTCGCTGATGCCCGCCACATTCCAGCCCTGCTGGGAAAAATCAGCCGACGGTGAATGCAATTCCAACTTGACCGGCGTGGCCTCCGAGCCAGCTGGAATCGCCTCGATCGTAAACTCGTTCAGGATAAAGTTGGGTCGGTCGGGATGATGTCGGCCAGGTCCGCCAGCCGGTAAACTCTGATCTGTCAGCGTCTCCAGCTTGAAACCGGTCACCTCCTCGATATCGCTGGAAAGCGTAACCGTGTAGATATCCCGGTCTGGCTTCTCTCCACCAACCAGAACCGACCGGTCCTCAAGCAATTCATGTGACGCTCCACCGCTGGACTCAAAACTGAAGACCTCCAACGGGTGCCACTGCGGTGCCCTGCCCAGCTGCGCAACCAGATCGCTCTCCCACTCCGCTTGAGCGTCGTCGAGCTGGGCGATGCGGGCTTCAACGTTGGCCTGCAATTCGTCCCGCCTGGTCGTCAGCAGGTTGCGATGTTTTTCCTGGCTCGGATCCAGCGGCAGTGGCATCCTGGGGCCGGTGAATTCATAGGTGACGCCGTTGCCTTCGACTTCCATCGGGGTGTTGTTGAAAAAGGCAAACAGCTGGTAATACTCGCGCTGCGTCAATGGATCGTACTTGTGGTTGTGGCACTGCATGCAGATGACCGTGGTCCCAAGCCAGACCGTCCCAGTCGTGTTGACTCGATCAAACACCTGGTTGACCCTGTTCGCTTCCGGATCGACACCCGCTTCGACGTTGCATGTCGTGAGTCGATGGAACCCGGTCGCAACTTTTTGTCCCAGCGTGGCCTCCGGCAAGAGGTCGCCAGCCAGTTGCTCGACCGTGAACTGGTCAAACGGCATGTCAGCATTCAAGGCGTTGATAACCCAGTCGCGGTAGGGCCAGACATTACGGTACTGGTCCGCCTGGTAGCCGTTGCTGTCCGCGTAACGAGCCAGGTCCAGCCAGGGCCGCGCCCAGCGTTCGCCGTAACGGGGCGACGCAAGCAGAGAATCGACCAGTCGCTCGTAGGCCAGCGGGTCGGTTGAGTTTACGAAGGCCTCAACCTCGTCAATGCTGGGAGGAATCCCTGCCAGGTCCAGGTACAACCGACGGGCAAGTCGCCGTGGCTCGGCCTCACCGGACGGCTCACGACCTGCCGCTTCCAGCCGTGCCAGCACAAATGCGTCAATAGGATTTCGTAGCCAGCCCGTGTCCCGTGTCGACGGTAACTGGGGCCGCTCGACCGCCTGGTAGGCCCAGTGCGGAGGACCAGAGATGACAACCGAACCGACTCCCTCGGGCCACTGTGCACCCTGGCTGATCCAGTCGGCAAGCAACGTGATCTGGTCAGCAGTCAGCGGGTCTTCATCCAGTGGCATCCGTTGAGCGGGATCTGTATCACGAATTTTGCTGTACAGCTGGCTCTTGTTCAGCTGGCCCGGTACAACTGCCGGACCCGAAATGCCACCCTGCACGATCGCCGCGCGGCCGTCCAGTCGTAACTCACCCTGCTGCGAGTCGGGGCCGTGGCAGGAGATGCAATGCGCCTGCAAAATCGGCCAGACACTCTTCTCAAAGTCGACCGCCGGCGTCTTGTCCGCCCACGCCGTGGCTGGCCCGAATATCAAGAACAGCAGGCTAACAGCGACCAGTCGCAGGATTGATTGCGTTGCGTACATCAGAAAACAGCCTCACGATACCCCGGACATAGCCAGGTTAAAGCCCCCTGGCCAACACCTCTTGTGCCTACTGGCATCTTAGACCAAATGCAGAAGTGGCTCTAGTTTGCCCCTCAGTATGCCACCCCGTGTCGGGCAGAAAGCCAGCCAGGACTAGGCCAGGATCGGTTTGACAACCTCGCCTGCGATATCCGTAAGTCGATAATCGCGTCCCTTGAAGCGATAGATCAGCCGCTGGTGATCGATGCCCAACAGATGCAGGATCGTTGCCTGCAGATCATGGACATGCACCGGGTCTTCCACCACGTTATAGGAAAACTCGTCGGTCACGCCGTGCGTGATCCCGGCACGTAACCCGCCTCCGGCAAGCCAGGCGGAAAAGCAGCGTGGATGATGATCGCGGCCATAGTCGGTATTCGTCAGATCACCCTGGCAATAGACGGTGCGGCCAAACTCCCCTGCCCAAACGACCAGTGTGTCCTTCAACATGCCACGCTGCTTGAGGTCCGTCACGAGTGCCGCTGATGCCTGGTCCGTCTCCTTGCATTTGCCCGGGATCCGCGAGGGCAAATTGGAATGATGATCCCAGCCACGATGATAAAGTTGAATGAACCGTACGCCGCGTTCAGCCAGCCGACGGGCTAACAGGCAATTGGCCGCATAACTTCCCGGCCGTCGGGAGTCTTCGCCGTAAAGCTGGAACGTGCTCTCTGGTTCGTCCGACAAGTCGACCAGGCTGGGTACGGACATTTGCATTCGGTAGGCCAGCTCGAACTGCTCGATCGACTCGTCGATACGAGGGTCTCCCAGTGCATCGCTACTCAACTGGTTCAAGGCCTGCAGTCCATCCAGCATCTGCCGGCGTCGGGTAGCATTAATACCGGCCGGGTTCTGCAGGTAGAGAATCGGGTTGCTGCCCGAGCGGAACTTGATGCCCTGGTGACGGGCCGAAAGGAATCCGGACCCCCACAATCTTCCCATCAAGGGCTGGTCCCCCGGCTGGCCGCCGGAAATCAATACGGAAAATGCTGGTAGGTCCTCGTTACTACTGCCCAGTCCATAGCTGATCCAGGCACCCATGCTGGGACGGCCTGGTTGCTGACTACCGGTCTGGAAAAACGTGATCCCCGGATCATGATTAATCGCCTCGGTATGGAGTGAGCGGATCACGCAGAGATCATCAACCACACGCGAGGTATAGGGAAGCAACTCGCTCATCGAAATCCCGCTGGCACCATGACGAGCAAACTTGAACATCGACTGCGTCACCGGCTTCCGCTGCTGGTTGGCTGTCATGTCAGTCAATCGCTGGCCCTGGCGGATGGAATCAGGAATCTCCTGGCCATGCAGCTGGTCCAGTTGCGGCTTGGGATCCATCAGGTCCAGTTGCGAGGGAGCCCCGGACTGGTGCAGGAAGATCACCCGCTTGGCCCTGGGCGCGTGATGTGGCAGCTCCGGCAATCCCGACCAGCCGGCCGGAGCCGCGCTGGCCGGCCTGTCGTCCAGCAGACCGGCAAGTGCCGCCAGCCCGATTCCGCCGGCAGAGTTGCCGAGGAATTGGCGGCGGTTATGGCTCTGTGCTTGTAGTTCAGGCGGTGACATCAGCCAGTTTCACTCAGGGTCGGTAAAGGGATTCGTCTGTCATCAGGATCGTAGCGACAAGGTTGGTCCAGGCAGCAAGCTGATCCGCCGGCAGCGACGGATCCGCCTCAGACTCGCCCACCGACACCAGTTGCCGGGCCGCGTCGAGATCCAATCGATACTCGCGCTGCTGGCGACTCAGCAGCCTCACCAGCACCTCCAGTTCCAGCGGCCGCACGGGACGCGAAAGTATGATCTGGAAGGCTTGATCAATACGAGCCGCGTCATCTGCCGCAGAGCCAGTCAGCAGCCGCTCGGCCAGGCAGCGCGCAGCCTCGCTATAGGTCGGGTCATTCATCAGCACCAGCGACTGCAGGGGACTACTATCCCGCGGTCGCTGGACAACACAGGTTTCCCGGTTGGGAGCACCAAAAGCAGCCAGCGAGGGTGGTGGCACCGTCCTTTTCCAGAAAGTGTAAAGGCTGCGGCGATAGAGATCCTGTCCGCTGCTCTGGCGGTAAACCTGGGCCGAAAAGTCACGCGGATTAAAGGACATCTCTTTCCACAATCCGGGCGGGTGATAAGGAAACACACTCGGTCCGCCGACATGTGGATCCAGCAGACCCGAAAAAACTAACGCTCTGTCCCTCACCATTTCGGCTTCCAGCCGCAGTCGCGAGGCGCGGGACCAGAGTTCGTTATCGGGGTCCAGTGCCAGCCGGGCTGGCTTCACCCGACTGGTCTGCTGGTAGCAGGCTGACAGCACGATCGAACGGACAAGCTGCTTGACATCCCAACCCTGCTGCTGAAATGACACTGCCAGCCAGTCGAGCAGTTGTGGATGAGTCGGCCAGGCCCCACGTGTCCCGAAATCTCGCGGTGTGCGGACAAGTCCCTCGCCCATCAGTAAAAGCCAAAAACGGTTAACCGCCACCCGGGCAGTAAGTGGGTTTTGCGGAGAGACCAACCAGCGGGCCAGCCCCAGTCGGCTGGCAGGCTGAGCGTCGCTAGCCAGCGAGAGAATCCGAGGCGGGCCAGGCTCAACCGGATCGCCCTTGCGGAGATAGTCGCCACCCTCGAGTACGAAAGCCTGCCGCGGCTCGTCTCGCTCCCGCATCACCATCGTGGTGGCGACACGGCGGGACAACTGTTGCTGGTCATCCCTGCGCTGCTGGAGGTCGGCAGTCAGCTGCATGGAAATCGGATCGTGCTGCGCGAGGAAATACTGGCGCAGCTGCTGCCGCTGCCGCTGACTTCTCTCCGCCGCCGGCAGGTCAATCAACTCGCGAACAGGATTGCCCCCTGCCAGACGGGCCACTTCGGCGATTCCCAGCTGGCGTGCGTAAATCCTCACTTCGTCCATCAATCCACGCATTTTCAATTCGCCACCCTGCGAACCGATCAAGAATGGCTGACTGGTGTCGACAGAGCCAGCCAGTCTGTCCTCTCGAATCTCGAGCTTGAGAGGTTGGCCATTGACGAAGATCTTGACTCCCGCTGCCTTGTGACTGCCATCCGTGCTGACAGCCACGTGATACCACTGGCTCAACTTCAAAGTCGGCTCAGTCACGACATCCAGCAAGCTGATTCGCGGCTGGTTGATCAGCTGGAATTGCAGCCTGCCTTGATTCCAGAGCAGGTGATATCCGCGCGCCTCGGTTCCGGTTTCACCGCAGCAAAGGATCCCCTGTACCTCGTTACTGGTGGGAAAAATCCAGCAGGAAAGCGTGAAGCGGTCGTGCTTGTTCAACTCAGGCGCCAGCGGCGCCTCGATATACTTGGCCCCGTCAAACAGCAGCGCCTCAGCAAACTTGCCGGGCACATGCAGGGCCTCGCCCTTGAGCGTGCCATGCAGCATCTGCTTGCCCGTGTCCAGGACCTGTTCTGCCGGTCCCAGGTCGAGCGACCAGTGGGCCAACACATCGGCAGGTGGCCCGGGCATCTTTTCCCTGCCAGCCAGGACATCCTGCTGCCAGCGCTGCAGGTCCGCATCAATCATCCGCTCCCGCTCGGCCAGGCGACGCTGCAGATCGACAATCTGACGGGCCAGCTGCTGCTCAAGCTGCTGCTCCAGTCCAGTCGGCGAACGGAGCAGGGGAGCAGCATTGCCGGTGCGACCATCAAGGCCTCGCTCATCGATGTTATTGAAGTAGGCAAACAGGCGGTAAAAATCCCGCTGGGAGAAAGGGTCGTACTTGTGGTCATGGCAACGGCAACACTCCATCGTCTGTCCCAGCCAGACAGCGGAGGTTGTGACCACGCGGTCCACGACATACTCCACCAGGTATTCCTCAGCAATCGCTCCACCCTCAAAATTGAGCATCGTGTTGCGATGAAAACCTGTCGCCAGCTGCTGATCTGGACTGGCGGACGGAATCAGGTCTCCAGCCAGCTGTTCAATGGTGAACTGGTCGAAAGGCATGTTCTGGTTGAAGGCTCCGATCACCCAGTCCCGCCAGCGCCACATGTCCCGATGGCTGTCGATGTGATAGCCATGCGTGTCGGCATATCGCGCCAGGTCGAGCCAGTGGACGGCAAATCGCTCACCCAGGCGAGGGGAGGCCAGCAGGCGATCGACAAGCTGCTGGTAGGCAGTCGGAGAAGTATCTGCCAGGAAGGCAGCCACCTCAGACGGGCTGGGAGGCAGCCCGGTCAGGTCCAGCGTCAGCCGACGGACCAGGTCGCGGCGAGATGCCCGCTGCGCCGGTCCAATACCTGCTTTCTCCATCCGCGCCAGGATAAAGTAATCGACCGGCTGCTGAGGCCAGGCCGCCTGCCTGACAACTGGCAGCTCTGGACGCCGCGGAGGCAGGTACGACCAGTGGCGATCGTAACGGGCCCCCTCGTCAATCCAGCGGCCAATCAACTCAGTCTGCTCGGCACTCAATTCTCCACCATGCACAGCTGTGAAGGTCGCTGGCGGCATCCGCGCGTCCAGGTCCGCTGACATGATCCGAGTGAACATGGCGCTGGCCTGGCGATTGCCCGGCACGATGGCTGGCGGACCAACCAGTCGACTCGCCACTGCAAACTGGCGTTGATCCAGTCTTAACTTGGCCTGCCGATTGACCTTGTCCGGCCCGTGGCACTTGAAGCAGGAGTTGGCCAGCAGCGGACGGATGTCGCGATTAAAATCCAACTGGCCCAACTGTGCGCTGAGCAACTGGCAGGGCAGCAGGCCGCTGGCCACGATCCAGAGGATCATCATCACGAGGGAATACTGACATCGACGCATTGTCACCTGGCCCCCTTCACGGACCCGCCAGCTTTGACTCGCTCTTGCTGACATTATACGCACCGTCCGCAGCCTCCCGTCCATCAATTGTGCTCTAGCGGCAGCAGCCAGCTCAACCGGCTGGCTCCTGTCGGCGTGGGATGAGCTGAATCGAACGCAGGATCATCAGGCCCCCCCCCTTGAGTTGCTGGGGCATGAATTTCAGCGTGTGCTTGCCAGACGTGGAAACCTGCACAAATTCCTCATCGCGACGAAACTCGGTAGTGGATCCGGCGGAACGAACTTCGCCCAGCACCGGTTTGTCGTCGTCCACCTGCAGCGTGTATCGGCCTCCCTCCCAGGCCGGGTCCGCTGCATAGTAAACATCGACGCGAAAGATAGCTGGCTGCTCAACACGAAAATGCCAGACGGCAACGTCCTCGGGACCCTGCCAGCCAGTCAGCTGGTTGACTGTCCCGACCAACTCCCGCTTCAGATTGTCGCCCTGCAAGACGGCATAGGAGGGGCTGAAGTTGATTTCACCAGTCCCCTCCTGCTCAACCACAACCTGCGACGACTCTGGCGGCTTGTCCTCCCCGCTCGGCAGGTCGGCAATCGCCTCGGCTGCCGCTTTGTCCTGGCCCTCCTCGCCTCTTGGCATGGAGATCCAGTAGGCGATCCAGAGACCCGCTGTAAAGGCGACCACGGTCACGGCCACGAAAGCCAGCCGATGCTGTGAGTGCTCTTCAAGTTCCTCCTCGTCAACTGGGTCGAGGTCATCCTGGTTGTCGAAGTCGAGGACCATTATTCAACCTGCCGGCAAAAAAAAGAGATGGAAGGCACCGGCTGGCACCCTCCATCTGTTTGAAAATCTCACGAACCGCCGCCCAGCCGGCAGCTAGACACTGCTTGGTACAACAAAGGGCTTGCGATACGGTCGCGTCAGCAGTTCGTTGGCGTCATCATTGCCGACAAACTGTTCGCTCTGCGGATTGAAGTTGAGTGTCTGGCCCAGCATGTACTTGCTGCCAGCCAGATTGATGTCCACCGCTTCCAGGTTGCTGCTCAGCACACTGAAAGCATCCGCGACCTGCTTGTTCTCCTTCAGCTGCTCCAGCTTGTGGTCAAAAGAGACCGTCTTGCCAAGTCGGTAGGAGATATTCCCCAGGTGACAGAGTGCGCTGGAGTAGTGGCCTACTTCGGCGTCACAGTTAACGTCCTCGGTCTTGCGACTGCGGACAGCATTGATAAAGCTACCGAAGGGACCGCCGGGCGTGACCGTGGCGGCCTGACCCTTGATCGCTTCCACCGGACCGCCATTGTAGGGATGGAATTTCCAGTCCCGGATGACTCCCTCTTCCATGTAAAACTCGTTGCTGACGTTGCGTGGCGGGCTGCCAGTCTTGCCGACCAGGCCGCGGGTCTCAAACACCAGCAGGGTTTCGCCGTAGTCATAGACTGCCAGCTGCATATTCGGCGTTTCTCCCTGGTCTGCGTCGCCCGGCATATATCGGCCACCGACACTCCAGACACTGCTGGGCATGGTGGCACCCTTGATGGCCCAGCGAGCAACGTCCATCTCGTGCACTCCCTGGTTGCCGGTATCGCCATTGCCGGTATCCCAGAACCAGTGCCAGTTATAGGTGTGCAGGTTGCCATGGAAGTCCTGCTCAGGCGCCGGCCCCAGCCAGAGATTCCAGTCCAGGTGCGCCGGCGGCTTGCTGACTGGCTTGTGTCCAATCGACCAGCGTGGCTTGCAGCAGTAGCCCTTGGAGACCAGCAGCTTGCCGTACGTGCCTGACTGGATTGCCGCGATCTGTTGCGCCCGACCCTCGCTGCTGCGCTGCTGGGTGCCGTGCTGCACGATCCGCTTGTACTTCTTTGCCGCTTCCACACACTGCCGTCCTTCAAAGACGTTGTGGCTGATCGGCTTCTCAACATACACGTCCTTGCCTGCCTGGCAGGACCAGACCGTGATCAGGGAATGCCAGTGGTTGCAGGTGGCAACCGAGACGGCGTCCAGATTATCGTCTTCCAGGGCCTCACGGATGTCCTGAACACAGTTGGGTGTATTTCCGCCCGCCGAGTTAACTCGCTGGCTGCGCGACTCAAACAGGCTCTTGTCCGGATCGATCAGGTAGGTGACATCGACACCCTTCTGGCCGGCAAAACCGGCAATATGTGAGGTGCCCCGGCCGTTGATACCGGCCACGCCAATTCGGATTGCCTCGTTTGCACCGAGCACAGCTCCGGATGACTTGGTGCCAGCCACGGTAAAGAGAGGAAATGCAGCTCCCGCTGCGGCAGCACCCTTGAGGAATGTTCGTCGATTCTGCTGAGCCATGATCCGGTCTCCTTGGCAGTCGGTAAAAGCAGTGAGTTGGCAGGTGCGAACGGGAATCAGCACCCCACAGGAGCACCCTGAAGGGAATTACAACACAGCGAACAGCGTATGTCCAGCTTGGATTCCGATCCCTACTTGGTGGCAGGGAACTTTCGCTTTTTGACTTCATCCGCCGTGGGGAAATCACTCGGGATCGACTGCGTCACCTTGCCAGTTGCAGCCCACTCGGCTCCGCGCTGAAACGTCGCGATGAAGCCAACGCATTCCTGCGAATAGTCACCATGGCCCATCGGTGTATGAAGGACACGTCCCTTGCCATATTCGACGGTAATGATCATCGGCTCATGGCGACCGCTGCCCCCTTTCTCCTTGGAAGCAAAGGCTGTTGCCAGCACCTTCATATTGGTGCCAGGGCCACGCAGTAAGTC
>CAUZOB010000099.1:0-17522 GCA_963581185.1 Planctomycetota bacterium
GCCGCTGGACCTGCCGCATGATGACCGCGTTTCGTGACCAGGGACAACTGGTAGAGGTTCGTGTCAGCACACAGGAGCAGCCGGAGGGTGGCTGGCAACAGGTCCCGGTGGCGGGATCGACTGAGATTGTTACCAATAACTTCCGTCGAGCTACCGCTGTTGTCGACATCCTCCTGCCAGCGCATCCCGGCGAAACGGAGATGTACTACACGGTCTGGAAAGATGGCGTGGACGTAACCGCGGACCCTCGCAGCGGCTACCTTGGCCACAAGGACTATGTCGGCAGGCTTCCCCAGCTGACTGCTCCCTACCGGCTGGCTGGACTAAGCTGCCATGCGATTCACGGTCAATTTGATGGCGGCCGTGCCGGCATGTTCCAGGAGAACTGGGTTCATGATCAGCCGGCGCTGAATGCATACAAGTTCCTCGAGGAATACAATTTCCAGGTCATGGTCTGGGAGGACGATATCTGGTATCTCGAGCTGTTGCTGTATACCACCAGTGTCGACGATGCCTACCTGCAGATCATGACCGCCATGGCGGGCCCGACAACTCGCTGGCAGATGATGCGGCACTGGAACACTCTCAATCCGGGTGACCATGATTACGGCATGGACGACGTCAAGGGTCCGGAGCAACTGGCGATCAGGAACCGTGATGACCTGGGGCAGGACCCCGAGTACATGCGGCGCAATTTTCAGATCGTCCAGCATCTCACACGTGGAATTGAAAACCCCTCGGGAACAACGAATCCCGAGCGCTGGACTGCCTGGAAGATGCCCAACCGGGACTTCACGCTGGCCCTCGTTGACGCCCGCTTATGGCGCAGCAGCCAGGACACGCGTATCTGGGCAACCGAAGGCTGGGGCGGCAAGGATGTCTATGATCGAACAGATCCAACCCGCAGCCTGCTGGGGGAAGCTCAGTTTGCCTGGCTCGATAACCTGATTCACTCGGATAGCTCGCCCCTGATCATGCTGTCAGGCATCAATGGCATGCACACCGTCTGGGAACCCTCACCCTCGCTGCAGCGAGATCGAGTCGTGGCGGATTACGCCGGCTGGGTCAAAGCTGGCTGCGACCGGGTGATCGAGTTGCTGGCCAGTCGAGATGGAGTCATCAGTGTCTACGGCGACGTGCATAACGGCTGCATCATGAAGAACCGGGAACATCGTCTTTACGAATGTTCCTTTGGGCCCATCGGGCGGACCGCTGGTCGCAAGCTCAAGCCACAGTTTGGTCGCAGGATGAAAGACTACGATGGTCGCGACCTGGACGTCGTGGCTCTTTATCACAATCAGTTTGAATCGCCGGACAAGAAGCCGCGGACCGGTCCCCAGTACTGGAATTTCCTGGAGATGCACTTCGATCCACGTGGTCAGGGAACGATTGAGCTGAAGATTCGTAACCTCATCGATCCGCCTGACGAAATACCGCGTGGCGGTGGCTGGTCAGAAATCGAATCCAGTGCGACAGGGCGGCCAATCCGCTGCCTGTTGCCTGAAATACAGACGCTGCCAAGTGCGGATGTGCGATTAACCAGCCTGGATGGAATAGCGATCCGGGGCACTCGCAGCCAGGCAGACGGCACGCTGACAATCGCCGGACTGTCTGATATCGAACCCGGCACGCGCGTGATCATGACGACTGTCACAGACGACCAGGTGGACGCTCGCTTGCTGACCACGCTGCCACTTGATGCAACCGGCTAGACAACCCGGCTAGGCCGCGGTACTGCTGGCCCTCATTCGCTCGCCCAATAGCCACCGCGAGCGTGATCGTAGACCGCCTCCTGTCCCATCTGGCTCAGATCCAGCTCTCCGTCCCGGTAAACCTGGTGACCCATCACCCAGGTCGCCACCGGCCAGCCGGTCAGCTGTTCGCCATCCCAGGGGCTCCAGCCACACTTGGTCAGCTGATCCTCGTTCCGCACGGTGATCTGTTTTTCCAGATCGACAAGAACCAGATCGGCATCATAGCCAACGTGGATCCGGCCCTTGTTGACGATATCCCAGACCCGTGCCGGGGCATCGCACATCCAGTCCACGACCTGCTGAATCTGGCAGAGTCCCTGGTGGACTCGATCAAGCATCAGCGCCAGGCTGTTTTCCACAGCGGGTAGACCCGACGGCGATTGCGGATAGGGCTGCTGTTTTTCCTCCAGCGTGTGCGGAGCATGGTCCGTGGCAATTACCTGGATCGCACCATCCAGCAAGGCCTGCCAGAGCTGCCGGTTATCTTCGGCAGTCTTGATCGAGGGATTCATCTGGATCAGGCTGCCGAGTCGATCGTAATCATCGACATTGAACAGCAGGTGATGGTGGCACGCTTCGGCGGTAATTCGGCCCTGGTGATCCAGCAACAGTTGCACTTCGTCCGCGGTGGACACATGCAGCACGTGAAACCGATGGTTATGCCGGTGAGCCAGGTCGAGTGCTCGTCGAGTTGAAATGATCGCTACCTGGTGATCACGGATTCGTGAATGATCACGGACATCGGTGGTGCCGGCGAAGCGCTGCATATTCTCCAGCATCGCCGACTGGTCTTCACAATGGGCGGTGATCGGCAGGGATGTCTCTGCGAAGATCCGCTCCAGTGCCTGCTGATCATCGACCAGCAAGTCACCCGTGCTGCTGCCAATAAAAATCTTGATCCCGGGTGTCCGCTCGGCGGTCTGCAGGTCCTTGACGTTATTGGAAGTGGCACCGATGTAGAACCCATAGTTCACCAGGCTGCTGGCCGCGGCCAGCTCAAGTTTTTCCAGCAGACCGTGCTGGGTGATCGCTGGTGGCGTGGTGTTGGGCATTTCCAGAAAGGTGGTTACTCCACCCCTGGCACAAGCTCGGCTGGCATGGGCCAGGTCTTCCTTGTGAGTCAGCCCCGGTTCACGAAAGTGGACCTGGTCATCGATCACCCCGGGCATCAGGTGCAGACCGCTGGCGTCGATAACCTCATCTGCGACCACCTGCGGAGCCGAATCGAGGTCAACGATTTTCTCGCCCTCGATCAGCACATCGATCTCGGCCAGCTCCCCTGGTAGAACGACCGTGGCATTCTTGATCAGCGTTTTCACAACAGCGGCACCTGGCTGGCAGTGCCCTGTCGATTACAAAAGCACTGCGTGGTTAAAGTCGAATACCCAGCTTTCCGGCTCTTATTCTTAACGCCTTGACGAAATAGGGGAAAGGGTATCGAACTGGCTTGCTGCGAGCCCAGCTGAAAGTGCTTTTCACCAGCGGTACGGGCAGCCTGCCCTGATCGACCAGCTCGACAACTCGCTTGATAAAAGCCAGGTCTTTTGGCCGCTGGACGCGGAGGCCATTCTTGAGCATGTCAGAAAGTTGTGCGACATCTTCTGCCTGGCAGCTGCTGGCAGGCGCAAGGCAGGCTGCACTGAGTGAGAGAGTCACGAGTGCAGCGGCAAGATACTTCATTGAACTGGTTTCCCTGGCACGCCAAATGGCCATAAATCCCCCCTTGCGGCGCTACTTTTAGCAGTCATCAGGCTGAATCAGCAAGGCCATTCTCTTGACGCTGGCCGGAATGTCCTGCAAGTCCAGTAAGACCGGCTTCCGATACACCTGTTAGGGCCGAGAATTACAGAATTGACACCTGCTTTCTTTCACCTCTATACTATGATTATTGACACTGGAGCTGTTCTCCCATGCAGGGGGAGCAGCAAGCCTATATTGACTGAGTTCGTGGAGAAAACGCCATGTTGATCATCCCTGGGCAGCCCGGCAAAGACGTGTGCGACAAAAACGTTGGCATTACACGTCGTGACGTGATGCGTGTGGGCGGTTCCGCCATGATGGGTATGTCCCTGGGTGGCATGCTGCAGGCACAGGCCGCCGAATCGGTCGGTAGTGGCCCTGGCTGGAACAAGGCCAAGTCGATTCTGCTGGTTTACTTGCAGGGTGGACCCAGTCATCTCGACCTCTGGGATCCCAAAGACGACGTGCCCGACAATGTGCGCAGCGTGTTCAAGAGGATTCAGTCCAAGGTGCCGGGCATGGATCTCACTGAGAACCTGCCAAAGCTGGCCCAGATCACCGACAAGCTGACGCTGATACGATCGATGAGTTACACGCCGGTCGGTCTGTTTAATCACACAGCGGCTATTTACCAGATGCATACCGGCTATACAGCGGACAAGGTCAGCCCGTCCGGTCAGCTGGAACCTCCATCTCCCAAAGACTTCCCCAACTTCGGCAGCCAGATTGTGCGGCTCAAGCCGCCCGAGGTTCCGATGCTGCCGTTCGTGATGATGCCACGACCGCTGCAGGAAAGTAATGTTGTCAACAAGGCTGGCACCGCCGGCTTCCTTGGTCGCGCCTACGATCCCTATTACCTGTTTCCGCCGGGCGACGATATGGATATGGCCAAGATGGACCGTATCAAGACAGACGACCTCAAGCTCCGGCCCGAGATCAGCCAGGGACGACTGGGACGCCGCGCACGTCTGCGTGACTTGATTTCAGCTGGTATTCCTGAAGTTGAAAAGGCGGTCAGTGACTTTGACCTGAACCAGTATTACGAGTCGGCCATGACGCTGATCAGCTCCGGTCGGGCGCGAGACGCCTTTGACCTTTCGCTCGAAGCAGATGCTACTCGGGATCGCTATGGCCGCAATACATTTGGCCAGAGTTGCCTGTTGGCCCGACGCTTGATTGAAGCTGGCACTCGTGTGGTGGAAGTGATCTGGCCCAAGGTGGCAAATTCAGACAACCACTCGTGGGACGTGCATACCGGCCTGACGAGCCGTATGAAGAACCAGTCGGGTCCGATGCTGGACGCTGGCTTGAGCAGCCTGATCGACGACATGGATCAGCGTGGCCTGCTCGAGGACACCCTGGTCGTGGCCGTTGGTGAATTCGGTCGTAGCCCCCAGCGGGGAGTCAGCACATCTGGCAATAACAACAGCGACGACGGTCGGGACCACTGGCCCTACTGCTACACCGCCTGCATGGCAGGAGCTGGTGTCAAGCGTGGCTTTGTCTATGGTGAGTCGGACCAGACGGCATCAGCGCCGCTTTCTGACCCGGTCCATCCGACCGAATTGCTGGCCTCGATGTACCACTCGATCGGAATCAACCCCGGTACGATTGTCTACAACCATTTGAACCAGCCTCGCGAGCTGGTTAAGGCTGAGGCAGTCTCAGGCCTGTTCGCATAAGCGAACGATCCGCTGCAGAAAAGATCTCGTCCGCCAGGCAATCCTGCTGCGCTCTTTGGCGTCGAGTAATTCAGCGGGGCTGTGCTAGAGCCTGTCTTGTAGCGGCTGCACGGTCATATCTTCCTGTCGCAGCGCCTCCATCGCTTTAACTGCCGCCTCGGCTGCCTGGATCGTGGTGATGCAGGGTACACCGTGCTGCACGGCCGACGCCCGGATCTTGCCTTCGTCAGTTCGAGCTCCCTTGCCATTGGGAGTGTTTATAGCGAGTGCGACGTTGCCATCGATCAAGTGGTCGATCAGGTTCGGGTGGCCCTCGGCGATCTTCTTGACACGCGTGACAGGAATCCCCTCTTCCTCGATACTCCGCGCCGTCCCCTCGGTAGCCATCAGCGTAAAGTCCATGGCACTCAGTCGTCGGGCCAGGTCCTTGATCGCCTCCTTGTGCCGCTCAGTCACGCTCAGAAAAATATTGCCGACTGTGGGAAGCAGCACACCCGCTGCCAGTTGGCTCTTGGCAAACGCTATCGAAAAACGTTCGCTGGTCCCCATCACTTCGCCCGTGCTGCGCATTTCGGGGCCGAGCACGATGTCGACTCCTGCGAATTTACGGAAGGGGAAGACGCTTTCCTTGATTGATACATGCGAGGGGACCGGGGCACTGTCGATACCCAGCTCATCGAGTGTCTGTCCTGCCATTACCTGCGTAGCAATCTTGGCAACGGACATGCCTGTCGCCTTGGCGACAAATGGAACCGTGCGACTTGCCCGCGGATTGACCTCCAGGACATAGACATTGATGTCTTCCCCTTCCTTCTTGATGGCAAACTGGACATTCATCAGTCCAACCACACCCAGTTCCATCGCCATCGCAACAGTCGCTGTCTTGATCTCCTCGACCACCGGACCGGGCAGGCTGTATGGAGGAATGGAGCAGGCGGAGTCACCGGAATGGACTCCCGCTTCCTCGATATGTTCCATGACCGCTGCTACCACAACACGATGTCCATCGCAGATTGCGTCCACATCCACTTCAATCGCATCTTCCAGGAAGCGATCAATCAGCACCGGTTGGCCCTGGGCCACTACAAAGGCCTTGGCAACGAACAACTCGAATTGAGGCTGGTCATAACAGATCTCCATGGCTCGTCCACCCAACACAAAACTGGGACGAACAAGTGCTGGAAAGCCGACTTTGCGAGCTTCCGCTCGGGCCTGGTCCATAGTGCGAGCAATTCCATTCGCTGGCTGCTTGAGGCCCAGTCGGTGCAACAGCTTCTGGAACAGCTCGCGGTTCTCAGCAGATTCGATCGTATCCACACTGGTACCAATAATTGGTACACCGGCGGTCTCCAGGGCGCGGGCCAGATTAAGTGGCGTCTGGCCGCCGAACTGTACGATCACACCATCTGGCTGGACGCGGTCACATATATTCAGCACGTCCTCAGCTGTCAGCGGCTCAAAGAACAGCAGGTCGCTGGTATCGTAGTCCGTACTGACGGTTTCCGGGTTTGAGTTGACCATGATCGACTCAATACCCATTTCCCTCAGAGCAAAGCTGGCATGGCAGCAGCAGTAATCGAATTCAATGCCCTGCCCGATTCGGTTTGGCCCGCCGCCAAGGATCATGATTCGCTTGCGACCTTTCTGCTTGGGGGGCGTTTCGTCCTCCTCCTCGTAACTGGAATAGAAGTACGGTGTGAAGGCAGCGAATTCAGCTGCACAGGTATCCACCGATTTGTAGGTGGCAATCACCCCCTGCTCTATTCGCCGCTGTCGCACATCGATCTCGTTGCTACCCAACAGCGTTGCCAGCTGTCGATCCGAGAAACCATATTGCTTGGCTATCCGCATTTGTTGAGCGTCGATGGTCGCCAGGTCGCCGATCGCTGCAAGCTGGTCTTCCATTTCAACGATCTGCAGCAGCTGATCGAGGAACCAGGGATCAATCCCTGTCAGTTCATGAATATTCTCGAGTGAAAAACCGCTCTTGATGGCATAACGCAGATACCAGATCCGCTCATCTCCTGGCGTTGCCAGGCGCGATCGTATTTCCAACTCACTTGGCTGCGACTCCGTTCCCCAGGCATCCTGTCCATCGCAGCCGAGGCCAAAGCTGCCGACCTCGAGACCACGCAATGCTTTCTGCAGTGATTCCTTGAATGTTCGTCCCACCGCCATCGTCTCACCGACACTCTTCATCTGTGTTGTCAGCGTGGCATCCGCTTCCGGGAATTTCTCAAAGGCAAAACGTGGCACCTTGGTGACGACGTAATCGATGGTCGGTTCAAAGCAGGCCATCGTTTCCTGCGTGATGTCATTGGGAAGTTCATGCAGCCGGTATCCGACGGCCAGCTTGGCGGCAATCTTTGCGATCGGAAAACCGGTCGCCTTGCTGGCCAGCGCACTGGATCGACTGACACGCGGGTTCATCTCGATCACGATCATGCGACCGTCGAGTGGATCGATGGCAAACTGGATATTGGAGCCACCTGTCTCAACTCCGATTTCACGGATCACTGCCAGGCTGGCATCTCGCATCCGCTGGTATTCCTTGTCCGTCAACGTTTGCGCGGGTGCCACGGTAATGGAATCGCCGGTATGGACTCCCATTGCATCAAAGTTTTCGATGGCGCAGATGATCACAACGTTGTCATCCATGTCACGCATGACTTCCATCTCGTACTCTTTCCAGCCAATCACCGATTCCTCTATCAGCACCTCGGTGACCGGGGACTGGTCCAGCCCGGAGCGGACCAGCGAGTCAAACTCCTCGCTGTTGTAGGCAATCGCACTTCCTGAGCCGCCGAGAGTGAAGCTGGGGCGGACCACGACTGGCAAGCCAATCTTCTTCATCGCCGCGCGGGCCTCGTCGATTGTGTGCACCGTTTCACCGACACAGACGTCCAGCCCGATCTTCTCCATCGCTTTTTTGAACTTGTCGCGCTCTTCGGCCTTGGCAATCACATCCGCGCGAGCACCGATCATCTCCACGCCGTACTTCTCCAGTACGCCATGCTTAACCAGGTCCATCGAGACATTCAAGCCGGTCTGTCCACCCAGCGTTGGTAGCAGGGCATCGGGCCGCTCCTTCTCGATCACCTTGGCAATTATCTCCCAGGTGAGTGGCTCGATGTAGGTGCGGTCAGCCAGCCCGGGGTCGGTCATGATTGTGGCGGGATTGGAATTAACCAGCACCACCTCGTACCCTTCCTCGCGCAGCGCCTTACAGGCCTGAACACCGGAATAGTCAAATTCACATGCCTGCCCAATTACAATCGGCCCCGATCCAATCAACAGGATCTTCTTGATATCGTCTCGTCGTGGCACTCGAGTAGAAACCTTATCCGGGTTCTGGATGCAGTAAATTTGGGTGCAAAATTTCCCGAGTTTAACCAACTACACCGCGTTCGTACAAGTGGCCGCACACAGTCTAGCGCGTGAACCTTGTTGCGCCGAATCTGCTCCAAGAAAATACCGCATGCTGATCGGTTTCACGTGGACCGGCCAGATGCCAGCAAATGCAGCCAACGTTGCCTAAAAAGTGGGCAGCCACGGTAAATTCCGCTCGTTGACTCTTATCCATAAGCCACTTAGCATGAGTACTTTACTGCGGTTTCCTCATTTCCTGCTCACCCTGTCAGCTCCCTGTTTGAAAAAGAGGCAACCTTGCCAAGTCCATCGCGATCAGGAGTCTTTGATAAGGCGACGGACCGCCGCGTTGAGAGCTTTACCGAAAGTATCAGTGTCGACTATCGCCTGGCCGCGCACGATATTCGTTGCTCAATCGCCCATGCACAGATGCTGGCTGCCATCGGCATCCTCAGCGATCAGCAGTCCGAGCAGCTAGTTGCCACTCTGAAAGAGATTGGCGCTGAAATCCAGCGGGGGGAATTTCCCTTCCAGGTGGAGCTGGAAGATATCCACATGCACATCGAGCAGGCGCTGATTGAACGACTCGGTGACGTGGGTCGGATGCTGCATACCGCCCGCAGCCGAAATGACCAGGTCAGCACGGACTTGCGACTCTGGTTGCGCGACCAGCTGGATGACATCGACCAATTACTGCGAGAGCTGCAACTGGCCTTTGTTGAGCGTTGCCAGCAGGATCAAGGGGTCATCTTGCCAGCGTACACGCATCTCCAGCGAGCCCAGCCGGTACTGGCTGCACACTACTGGCTGGCCTATTGCGAAAAACTACAACGAGATCGGGAGCGGTTGGCAGGCTGCCGCCGACGCGTCAACATCTGCAGCCTGGGAGCGGCAGCTGTCGCAGGCAGCTCGATTCCAATTGACCGCGAGGATGTCGCCCAGCGACTTGGTTTCGACGAGGTCGCCGCTAACAGTCTCGATGTATCAAGCGATCGTGATTTTGTTATCGAGTCGGTCTTTGTGCTTTCGTTGCTGGCTTTGCACCTGAGTGGCTGGGCTGAGGAGTGGATTCTCTGGAAGACGATTGAGTTCGACTTTCTTGACCTGCCGCAGGAATTCTGCACCGGCTCGTCTATCATGCCCCAGAAAATCAACCCGGATGTGCTGGAGTTGATCCGGGGGAAATCGGCGCGTGTGACAGGTGACCTGCAGACCCTGCTGATGCTCGTGAAAGGGCTGCCGCTGGCCTACAACCGTGACCTCCAGGAAGACAAGCCGGCCCTGTTTGATGCTGTCGATACGATCCGGGGCTGCCTGCAGATGGCCATCCCGCTGGTGGCCGGCGCCACGCTCAAGCGACAATCGATCGAGTCGCGGCTACAGCAGGGTTACCTGGATGCCACAACATTGATGGAAGAGTTGATCAAGCAGGGCGTCCCGCAACGGACCGCACACCACACCATTGGCCAGCTGGTTGGTCGCGCAATGGAATTAGGGGTGCCGCTGGCCGAGTTGTCCTTGGAGGAGTTCCAGAAGCTTTGTCCCCAGTTGGACGATAACGTATATGGGGTCTTGGGCGTGGAAAACGCTGTGAAGGCGTTTACCAGCCAAGGATCAACGGCCCCCAGCGAGGTCGCTCGCCAGTTACAACGCTGGCAACAGCTACTCGCTGACTAATCCTGTGCTGCTAACTGTTGAAAACACACGGCTTAGCGAAGCTGCCAGCAACCTCGACGCAACCGTCAAGGTCCTACTGAATGCCATTAATTGCCAAAGCACATCGCTCTTACCACGTTCTCCCGGTTTTCCTGACCGGAGCAGTTTTCGCCTGCGCCGTTCTATTTCTGACTGACTCCTTACCAGCCCAACCGGCTCCTGGAGCCCAAAATCCGCCAGCCAGGCAATCAAATTTAAAGCCCGGCGCACCGGCGGTTGAGACAAATCCAGCCGTCCTGGGCATCCTTGAATCGAATCCCCAGCAGCTGCCAGAGATGATGGTGGCAGCCCAGCAACTGGTGCAACTCGGCCGTCCCGAGCTGGCCATGCTGCTGCTTGCCAGGATTGCCGCCGCTGGGGCGCCACCAGACCAGTTGGCAGATCTGATGGAACGTCACGGCGCAGCCTTTTTCATCCGCCTTGCCAGCGATGAGTCACTGCAGCCAGTCGGTGCCGAGGTTGCCAGCCTGGTCAGCGATGCTGCCGCCGCTCGACTCGTCGACCAGGGACGCATCGACCAGTTGATCGCGCTCTTGACTGGCGACGATCGGACCCAGCAGGTGCTGGCGCTGGACAAACTCAAGCAACATGGCGAGCTGGCTGTCTTGAACCTGATCGGATTGCTGGCCGATGCTGCCCGGGCTGACGACCACGCTGTCATTCAACAAGCCCTGGTGCAGTGTGGCGCAATGGCAAATGGCCCGCTGGTAGGCTCACTCGATAGCCCGGACCGGGCTTTCCAGGCTCGCCTGTTCTGGGTGCTGGGTCAAAGACGTCATGATCGCGGCATGCTCCGGATGATTGCTCCAGCCGCCGTCTTTCCTGCTGGAGATGAACTTGGGGACGCCGCGCGGTCGAGCCTGCAGCACGTGCTAGGCCAGTTGCCCAGTCGCCAGGAGAGCGAAACATTCATACGTCGCCAGTTGGATCGCTACCTCGACGGCGACCTGCTGCTGCCGACCTCCATTGATGGCCAGATTGAATTATGGCAATGGTCCAGTCAGGATCGTCAGCCCATCAAGCGGCAGTACAGAGCCGCCCTGGTCCAGTTGATCCTGGCTGCCCAGGCTGCCACCGACCTTTACTCGCTGGACCAGGATAATCGTGAGTACGAGTTGCTCTACCTGCGGAGCATCCTGGAGGCCAGCAAGTCACTCAATGGTCTCGACGAACCGTTGCTCGGCCTGGGTGACGATCCCGACGATCCTGACAGGAAAATAACCGCTGGATCGATTGCCGAATCAGCATCTGCGGAAATGCTGATGGCCGTCTACCGCAACAGTATCAAGACAGATCATGTGCCCGCAGCTGTGGCTGCGATCGAGGCGATGGTGGTCCGCGGGGATCAAAGCCTGGTCATTTCTTCGTCGGGCCAGCCGACATTCTTGCTCGAGGCGATTCGTCATCCCGACCCCCGACTTCGATTTGTCGCCACCCAGACAATTATCAAGCTCGATCCGCAGCAATCTTATCCAGGCTCAAGCTTCCTGCTCGAATCGCTTGCTTACTTTGCCTCATCGCGCGGTACCCCACGAATTTTAACCGCCTCTGGAACTGCCTTTCGGGCCCAGGCCTGGGGTGGACTGCTCGGAACGCTTGGTTATGACAGCGACCTGGCTGCCACTGGCAAGGAGGCCTTTCGGCTGGCTGCCCAGCACCCGGATTACAGCTTTATCCTGCTCGGTGACACCATCGCCAGGCCGGAATTGGCCGAGACCCTGTCGATGCTTCGCAAGGACCCTCGCACAGCGCAGATGCCGGTGGCGATCGTTACCGACGGCAACGAGTCGGGGGTCGGCCCGCGCCTGGCGGCACGTGATGACCGCACGATCCTGGTCTTCAACCCCAGCAGCTCGGACGGCATGCTCGAGGAACTTCGTCCCCTGGTTGCGATAGCCAACCGACAGGCCGTTCCCTCGGCGGTTCGCTTGCAGCATGCTCGCTTCGCCCTCAAGACAATCGCTGATCTGGCAGGAGATTCGGAGAAGTACGGTTTTTATGACATCAGCCGTCACCAGGAGAAGCTGGTTGCCGCTCTATTTCAGCCCGGTATGGCTGAATATGTGGCCCCGGCATTGGGTGCCGTTGCCACTCCAGCAGCGATGCAGGCGTTACTGAACTTTTCCAGCCAGGGCACACAGTCCCTGGCCGACCGGCAGACGGCAGTGACCGCACTGGACAACGCGATCCAGAAACGTGGGCTGCTGATCACCCGGCTGGAAGTTCAGCGCCAGTATCAGTTGTATAACGCTAGTCTTGAAACGGCGGACGATGAGACCGTCGAATTGCTCGGGTCGATTCTCGATTCTATCGAGGGACCCTTCCGTAGAAGACAACAGGCCAGCAGGGAAGCTGCCGCACCGGGTGATGAACCCTAAGCCCCCTTGAACGACCCCTGGACCCCGTCTGGTCAAACCAGGCACACCACGCATGTCGAGCTTCCCGCAACCCAGCTCCTCTGACTCTGCACCGCTGGCCGGTATCATCGGGTCAAGCCACGCCATGCAGCAGGTCTATCGCCTCACTCGCAAGGTTGCTAACAGCTCGGCTTCCGTCTTATTGCTGGGCGAGACCGGCACCGGCAAGGAACTCGTCGCTAACGCCATCCACGCTCTCAGCGATCGTAGCAGTGGACCATTTGTGAAGGTCAACTGCGGTGCACTCAGCGAGAACCTGTTGGAGAGCGAGTTGTTTGGCCATGTGCGTGGCTCCTTCACCGGGGCAATGGACAACCGCACCGGCCGCTTTGAAGCGGCACACACCGGGACGATTTTCCTCGACGAGATCAACTCCACCACCATGCTGCTGCAGGTCAAGCTGCTGAGAGTCCTGCAGGAACAGGAGTTTGAAAGGGTCGGTGATACCGAGACGATCCAGGTCGACACCCGTGTGATTGCAGCCAGCAACCGGAACCTGATGAACGAAGTTCGTGAGCAGCGGTTTCGCGAGGACCTCTATTGGCGACTCAATGTTGTCCCCATTGAAATCCCTCCGCTGCGCGATCGACGCGAGGACATTCCCGAGCTGGTGGCCTTTTTCCTCAACGAATACAACGAGGCCAATGATCGCTATGTTGTCCACATCCAGAAGGAAGCAATGCAGGCGATGCAGGGCTACAACTGGCCTGGCAATGTGCGGGAACTGCAGAATTATGTGGAGCGGGCAGTCGTGATGGCTGACGGGGATGAATTAAATCTTGACCTCTTGCCCGACAGCATCCGCTCCGGAGAGACGATTTTAACTGCCAGGCAGACTGCCGATGATATCGACTCAATTACCCGCCAGGTGGTCCAGCAGGGCTTAGCTGAAATGGCGGAAAACGACGAGGGCCTTTATGCGGCTATTGTCGACCGGGTGGAGCGTGAATTGATCGCGCAGGTGATGAAGTCCTGTGACAACGTGCAGACGCAAGCTGCCGCTCAGCTTGGTATCAACCGCAACACGCTGCATAAGAAGCTCAAGCAGTACAAGCTGGATAGCTAGTACATTGCGGGCATATCGGCGGACATACGTAAAACAACGGGCTGGCCAGAAACCAGCGGCTCCCGGTCCTGAACATGCTCCTTACAGGTCCCTGCCGGGCAAGATACAATAACGGGTTGCCCTCCCCTGGTAGCACCCTGCCTGGATTGCTGGCTCCCTGGTGAGTGAGCAGCCTGTCTTCTGTTCGCTGTCGAGCAGCCACCAAATAAGACGATCAAGGAACTCCAGCCGTGTCCGAGATAGGCAACGTCCTAGCAAACATCTCGATTTCATGTTTTGCCTTCAGCTACCTGCTGACGCTGCTACTGGAAGTATCCCGCTTGTTCTTCCAGGTGCCCGTTCGCTGGGTCTTGATCCAGGTTATTACTGCCGCCGGCCTCATCGCTCACGCAATCTACATCGGGCTGGACATCTCCAGCAGCCTGCAGGCGGATGCGACGCCACTGGCAAGCTGGCACGCCTGGTGTGTGCTCGCCGCCCTGGCTGTGGCGCTGTTCTACTTTGTGCTGGCAATTCGCCGCCCCAAGAATAATATCGGCGTGTTCCTGATCCCGGTCGTGCTGGTGCTGGTATTGGCAGCTGCACTGGTTAAGGACTCTGCCACCTTCACGACGGATGGGGCCATCTCCTTATGGGAGTTCATCCATATCGGTTCCCTGCTGGCAGGGACCGTGGCGGTTGCCATCGGTTGTGCTGTTGGAGTGATGTACCTCGTCCAGTCATCTCGGCTGAAGAAAAAGCTGCCGCCGCGAACCGGTTTGAAATTGCCCAGCCTGGAGTGGCTCGAACGGAACAACCGTCGGTGCCTGTTCGTCTCGACCATCTTGCTGGCCCAGGGTCTGTTTGCCGGCGTGGTCATGAACATTATTCGCCAGGTGCCATTTGAGCAGGGAGTCACCATATCCTCTGGCGTGCTGTTTCTCTGGCTCGTTGCTGTCACGTTGTTCGAGTATCTCTACAAGCCTGCTCGCCAGGGGCGCAAGGTCGCCTATTTGACCCTGGCTCATTTTGTCTTTCTGGCGGTCGTCCTGGGTTACGTCATCTTTGCCCAGCATGGCAGTGGGGTGGCTTCATGACATTCCAGGTCCTCGGTTGCCATCATCACGACAGCACGGTTGAATTTCGCGAACAGCTCACCTTCACCGCGGAGCAGGCGCATACGATCCTGTCACAACTTCAACAGACGCATCCAGACATGGAAACTGTCTTGCTCTCAACATGCAATCGTGTCGAGATCTACATGGCAGCTGAAGAGCAGGATCTGTGTCCCCCGCAGGATGCCATGATCCAGCTGCTTGCTGACTTTCACAATCTGCAGCCGGCAGATATTGCTGACCAGTTCCAGTTGCGTGAGGACAAGGACGCTGTACGGCATCTGTTTGCCACCGCAGCAAGTCTCGACAGCATGGTTGTGGGCGAAGCCCAGATCCTCTCCCAGGTCAAGGATGCCTACGAGCTGGCAACACAGGGCGGATTCACGGGCTCGGTCACGCATACCGCTTTCCAGGCAGCCATGCGGGTCGCCAAGCGAGTCGCCACGGAGACCACGATAAACCAGCGCCGTGTCAGCATTCCAAGTATCGCTGTGGCTGACTTTGCCAATCGCTTCTTTGAAAATTTTGCCGACAAGAATGTGCTGGTGATTGGCGCCGGCGAGATGGGTGAAGAGACCCTGCGCTACCTGATCGACCAGCAAGCGACTCAAATCCACATCGTCAATCGCGACCTTGCTCGAGCCCAGAATCTTGTGGAGCGAACGCAGGGTGAGGCCCGGCCCTGGGAAGAACTCGATCAACTGCTCGTGGATGCGGACCTGGTCGTATCCACAACCAGCGCCGATGATCCGATCGTGACTGTGGAAAGATTTCAGGCCATCGCTCATCAACGCCATCAAAGAACATTGCTCGTACTCGACCTGGCCGTGCCTCGCGACTTCGAAGCAGCTGTTGGTGAATTCGTCGGTGTCTACCTGTACTGTATTGATGACCTTGATGAAGTCTGCCAGCGGAACAAGGATGCTCGCTCGCAACAATGGCCTCATGCCAACGAGATCATTGATGAGGAATCTGGCCTCTTTATGGCTGAGTTGGCTCACCGCTCAACCGGACCCTGGATCCAGCGGCTCCAGGACCAGGCACAACAGCTCAAGTCAGATGAACTTGAACGACTACTCAACAAGCTGGGTGAGAATGCCAATGAGACGGTGCGCGAAGAGCTGGATATCGCCTTTGATCGGCTGATCAACAAGTTGCTCCACCCGCCGCTTGAATCGCTCCGCAATGGCGCTCACGATGCCGATCACCGGGGCCTGGTCGATGCACTCAAGAAGCTGTTTCGCTTGAAGGAATAGCCGGCATGTCCACGCCGGCGACGGCGGGAAGTGACTCCAGCGTCGGCAGGCCAAAGGCTGCCAGGAAGGCAGGCGTTGTTCCGTACAGGTAGGGTCGCCCCAGTTCTTCGCTGCGGCCCGCAATGCGTACGAGGCCACGCTCCAGCAGCTGCCGTAGCACCTCGCTGCAGGCCACACCACGCACCGCTTCAACTTCTACACGCAGGGCCGGCTGCCGATAAGCAACAACGGCAAGGGTCTCCATCGCTGGCTGTGAAAGCCGAATAGCTGCGGGCACGTGATCCAGCCGCTTCACCCAGCGGCCCACGCCGGGTCGGGTCATTAACTGGTAACCACCGGCAACCTGTTCAATGTGAATCGCCCGACCCTGCTTGTCATACATCTCATTCAGGTGCCGGATCAAGGTTCGTGCCTCGGTACCGTCCGCCAGGCCAGCAAGCTCGCTGATCTTTCGGCTTGAGAGCGCCTCGCGAGCAATAAACAGGATTCCTTCCAGGCGGCCGATCCGCTCGTGTGCCCCCTCCGAAATTCCAGCGTGCTGGACGCCGTCGGCTGGAGCCGTGATCTCCTTCTCTGCCAGCTGTTGCGACGGAAGACCTCGTTGCCTTCGGCGCATCTGTGGCCGGTCAAGTCGATATCGCCTTGCAGCGCTCTTGAGCTGGATGGCAGGGGCTGTCTTTTTTGTTCGCATCGTGAATCCTGAAGCCATACGAAGCACCAGATCGTCCTTTAGTTTGCGACTTGTATCAAGATGAATCCGTTCGCTGCGATACGATCTGAGATTCCCATCGTTGCTGCCCCTTGCCAGTCGAATTCGCCCGGCATGACAATGGACTGCCTCCTGCCTGGAACGAAAGATATGCACAACATCTATCTCGATAACAACGCCACCACGCCAATCGACCCACGGGTTGCTGCGGTGTTCACTGAGTGCCTGTGTGATGGCTATATGAACGCAGCCAGCCAGCACAGTGCCGGGCAACGCGCCAGCCTTGTCCTGGAGGACGCCAGGGACGTTATCCGCCGCCAGCTTGGCGCAGATAATATCGTGCTGACGAGTGGTGCCACGGAAGCAAACAATCTGGCCCTGCGAGGACTCGCAGGTCAGCCGGGCGACCACCTGCTGGTCTCCAGGATTGAGCACCCCAGCGTCACTGAAACGGCCAGCCAACTGCGACAGCAGGGTGTCGATGTGGAATGGGTCCCCGTCAGCCAGCAGGGCACCGTTGATCTCAGCTATATCGCTGATCACATCCGCGATGACACCAGCCTGGTGGTCCTGATGGCAGCCAATCATGAAACAGGTATTCGGCAGCCAGTCAAAGAGGTTGTCGAAATCTGCCAGGGCCATGATGTACCTGTGCACTGTGACGCAGCTCAATTAGTCGGTAAGGCCGTCGCCAACTTCACCGAACTTGGTGTCTCCAG
>CAUZOB010000100.1:0-17438 GCA_963581185.1 Planctomycetota bacterium
GGCAATCGCACCCCGGGCCAAACGCTGCATCGTGATCTACTGCTGGGGAGGCATCAGCCATTACGAATCGTGGGACCCCAAGCCGGACGCGCCGGCGGAGTTGCGGGGCGAATTCGCCACCATCCAGACGGCCACGCCGGGCATTCATTATTCCGAGCACATTCCGTTGATGGCCCAGCATTCGGACAAGCTGGCCATTGTCCGCTCGATTCACCACAAGCAGGGCGGACATCAGCAGGGTATGTATGTCAGCCTGACAGGTCACGACCCACCAGGTGGAGTGAAAGCAAAGAACCGGGAAAACTGGCCCTCGGTAGGAGCCATGGTTTCTCGCTTCCAGGAACCGATGGCCGGGACACCCGCCGCGATCCGCCTGCCCTATTCGATGTACGACAACGGCACGTTGATGGCCGGTGAGTATGGTGGCTGGCTGGGACCTGATTACGACCCCGTGCTGATGAAGACGCCGGCCGGCAAGCCCTTTGGCGGCGTTTCACGTTACACTAAACGGGAACTGGACCTGAAGCTGCACCTGCCGAAAGACCGGATCCTTGGACGACAGGCTTTGCGTGAGAAACTCGAACGAACAGTCGGGGCCCAGCAGGATTACGACCGACTGGATCGTTTCCGCAAGATGGCCGCCGACATGCTGTTGGGTTCCGCAGTGCGGGAAGCGTATGACCTGGAAAGTGAAGACCCTCGCATCCGCGCCATGTACGGTGACCATATTGGTGGCCAGAGCATGTTGCTCGCTCGCCGCCTGACTGAGGCCGGGGTGCCGGTGGTACAGGTTTGTGCTGGAGCTGGCGATCTTGCCGGTGGCGGCGGCGATAACTGGGATACCCACCGCGGGCATTTCCCCAAGATGAAAAACAGTTTGCTGCCGGTCTTTGACCGGTCCGTCTCTGCCCTGCTTGCCGACCTCGAGCAGCGTGGCCTGCTGGAAGAGACGCTGGTTGTGTTCCTCACCGACTTTGGCCGCACACCAAAAATCAACAATAACGGCGGTCGCGATCATTACCCCGCCGTCTATTCGGTCGCCCTGGCTGGTGGCGGCATCCAGGGTGGGCAGGCCTACGGCAGCAGTGATTCGGATGGCGCCCAGCCAGCCAGCGATGCCTGCACACCAGGCGACTTTCACGCCACCGTCTACAAGGCGATGGGAATTGACTCCCACAGTGAACTTGTCGACGAGTTTGACCGACCATTTCAGATTTGTGACGGCCAGCCACTACCCCTGTTCTAAATGGATTCCACGATGAAACGCATCTCCTGCCTGGCGCTGCTGGTCGCGGTGACCCTGTCACCCGCTGGCCGTGCTGCAGATCCAGCGGCCCTGGCGGCAATCAAGCAGATCGGCGGTACGGTCCGCCCGATGGCACAGGATCGGTCAGATTGGGACGTTGCATTCAACCTCAGTGGTCGCGAACTAACTGATGAGGGCCTCGTGCATGTCGCACAACTCGACAACGTTGCCTCGCTAAACCTGAAGGGTACGCGGATCACCGGAGCGGGCCTTGTTCATCTGCGACAGATGAAGTCGCTTCAGATGCTGCACCTGGAACAGACAGCCATCGACGATCAGGGCATCAAGCACCTGGCAGGCCTGCAGAACCTCCGCTACTTGAATCTGTACGGTACAAAGATTACCGACAAATCACTCGATCAGCTGGCTGGACTGAAGAACCTGCAGCGGATCTACGTCTGGCAGACAGCTGTCACCGATGATGGTGTCACGCGGCTAGCCCAGGCGCTCCCCAACCTGAAGATCGTTCGTGGCGTCGATTTGAGCATGCTGCCGGCCACCGTCGTCGCACCGCCACCACCACCGGCCAAGCCGATTCAGTGGATCGCGACTTCCAACGCAGCGGATGCTCCCCAGTCACAGAATGGTGACAATATTGAAGTGGTGTTTGAGAACAAATCGAAGCGGAACGTGAAGATTGTCTGGGTCGGTTATGGTGGCGAACTGAAACTCTACGGGGAACTCGAACCAGGCAAGACTCGCAGCCAGAACACCTACGCCAACAATACCTGGCTGATTACCGACACAGACGACAAGCCACTCGGTTATTTCATTTGCGGGCCGGAGCGGTGCCTGGCGGTGATACCTGAGAAGTAGGACGGTCTGCGGACCCAACTCTCGCCGCTGGTCGACAAGCTGCTAGAATAAGCTGTTCATGGATGGCCCGCCCTGGAACTTCCCCCCCCCGCAGCTGATATTTCCATGCGATTCCTGCTTGTCATCGCCTGCCTGCTGACTTTCACAGCGCCCGCTCGCGGCCAGAAACCTGGTATCTCATTCCGCAAGGATATTGTGCCGATCCTGGCCAACAGCTGTGTGAAGTGCCACAGCGGCAACAAGCCCAAGGGGGGACTCGACCTGACGACCCACAAGGGGCTTCTGATGGGTGGTGACAGCGGCCAGGTCCTCCTGCCGGGCAAGCCCGACGAGAGCCTGTTGATCCAGTTGGTCTCTGGCCAGGATGAAGATCGCATCATGCCAGCCCAGGGGCCGCGCCTTACCAGCCAGCAGGTCACAGCATTGACAGCCTGGATCGAGTCGGGAGCAGCCTGGGAGCCCGGAATCGTGATTCAGGGCCTGCGACAGGCAGAACTTGCACCGCGCAGGCCCGCCATACCTGCTGCAACCCGCCTGACGCAAAATCCTGTCGACCTGTTCCTGCTGGCTGCTGACCCAACACTCGCATTCGACCGGCAGGTCCCCGATCATCTCTTCGCACGGCGAGTCTATCTCGACATTCTCGGCCTGCTGCCGCCAGCAGAAGAACTCAGGACATTCGTCAGCAACCGGTCTGGTGACAAACGCGAGTTGCTGGTGATTGAGTTGTTAAGTCGCAATAAGGAATACACCGAACACTGGCTGACCTTGTGGAACGATATCTTGCGGAATGCCTATATCGGCACCGGCTATATCGATGGCGGGCGCACGCCGATCACCGACTGGCTTTACCAGGCACTCTACAACAACATGCCGTACGACAGGTTTGTCCACGAGCTGCTTGATCCTTCACCCCAGTCCGGGGGTTTCATCCGTGGCATCATCTGGCGGGGCGTCGTCAACGCCAGCCAGCAGAGAGAAATGCAGGCTGCCCAGAACATCAGCCAGGTGTTCCTGGGGACCAATCTCAAGTGTGCCTCCTGCCATGACAGCTTCGTCAACCACTGGAAGCTGAAGGACGCTTACGGACTGGCAGCCATCTTCGCCGAGGGTGAACTGGCTATCCACAATTGCAACAAGCCAACGGGTGAGACTGCCGCGGTCCAGTTCATTTATCCCGAGTTGGGTGAGATCGACGGTTCGCTGCCACGTGCCCAGCGACTCAGGCAACTGGCGGACATCATGGTCAAGCCAGAGAACGGCCGGCTGACTCGCACCATCGTGAACCGACTCTGGGCCCAGCTGATGGGGCGCGGCATTGTTGAACCGGTCGACGACATGGACCAGCTCCCCTTTAACCAGGACCTGCTGGATTGGCTGGCGGTCGACCTGGCCGATCATGACTATGATCTGAAGCACACGATCAAGCAGATTGTCACTTCACACGCATACCAGTTACCCTCCGTGGGGGCAGCGGCACCCGATGAAACCGACTTTGTCTTCGCCGGGCCGATCGTACGCCGGATGTCGGCCGAACAGTTCGTCGATGCGGTCAACTCCCTGACCAGGACCTGGCCCGTCACGCCTGCTATCAAGCTGCCGCCGGTCAGCCGGCCCTCCGCAGAGGGTCAGCATGCGATCGCCCTCAAGACCAGCTGGATCTGGGATAAAGCCACCGCCAAACAGACCGATACGGGTGGCACAGTCTATTTCCGCAAACACATCGTGCTGCAGGAGGGATTTGAGCGAGTGCTTGTTGCCGCCAGCTGCGACAATGGCTTCATCCTTTATGTCAACGGTCACAAGGTCGTACAGAGTGACGAGTGGAATAGGCCGCAAGCCGCTGACCTGACAGCCCTGGTCAAACCCGGCGATAACCTGATTGCCATTCATGGCTACAACTTTCCGGACCCCGTCACCCGCAAAGGTCTCAACGTCAAGGGAGCCAACGCGGCGGGCTTGATTGCCAATCTTGCCATTGGCTACCGCACCGAGACGGATGGTCAACTTCGCTGGGAGTCGATCGGTACCGACGCCAGCTGGAGCTGGTCCCGGGAGACGGTAGAGAAGTGGCAGCTGCCTACCTTTGATGACTCCGGCTGGACCGCCGCAGCCATCATCGGGACGCCAGCCGATGGCCCCTGGAAAATCGCCCAGCCATTACTCTCTGCCATTATCAGAACCGCAGAGGGAAAGACGACCCTGGGACTGACAAGGACGTCGTTGGTCAATGACGACCAGCTGACGCGGACTCTCGGCCGCCCCAATCGGGAACAGGTACTGACGCGTCGCAGCAGCATTGCCACCACTTTGCAGGCGATTGAACTGACTAACGGAACGACACTCGACACGGCACTCAAGGCGGGTGCGGCATACTGGCAGGGTCGGGGCATCGAGTCCACCGAACAGCTGATTCGGCAGATATACACCGAGGCCCTCTGTCGACCGCCAGGGAAGCAGGAGTTAGAGGTCGCAAGCAGGCTGTTTGTCGGCAGCGATCAGCAGCAGGCCATCGAAGACTTACTCTGGATCATCACCATGCTGCCGGAATTCCAGTTGGTTTACTAACCCCAGCTGTGCTATCAATTCAGCCAGGACTGACCCCATGCACAATCACAACGCCATAAAACACATCCCCCGGCGATTCAATATCCTGCCTTCCGATCGGCGTGACTTTCTCAAGTCGGCCGGCGCAGCGACGCTGGGTGCACTCGCCGCTGGTGCTCCGCGGGCGATCACCGCAGCAGAATCAGCTCCAGCAGCCACAGCCGATTCCGTGATCCTGCTCTGGATGGGTGGGGGCATGGCGTCGACCGAGACATTTGACCCCAAGCGATTCGTCCCTTTCGAAAAGGGCATGTCGCCGGAACCGGTGCTCAGCACCTTTCCTGCGATCGATACCGCCTGCGACCATATCAAGATTTCCGAGGGTCTGGAGCGAGTTGCAACGGTGATGGACCGGGCCACGCTGATTCGTTCGTACACGGCCGGCGACCTGGGACACATCCTGCACTCACGCCACCAGTATCACTGGCACACCGGGTACGCCCCGCCGCTGACAGTTGCTGCACCCCACATCGGATCGGTCATTGCCCGCACACTGGGTCCAAAAAATCCAGCGGTGCCGGCCTTTATCGATATCGGCCAGCGTTTCACGCTGGGTGAACGCGAGGAGCTGAAGGCATTTCACACGGCAGGTTTTCTCGGCAGCGAGTATGGCCCCTTCCTGATTCCTTTTGCCAACCAGGCGAGCGAGGCGGTTCAGCCACCCGCCGGCATGACGCTGGAACGTTTCAAACGTCGTTATGCCGCCTACAAGGATCTGGTCTCCAGCAGCCCGCTGGGCAAGTTTGGCAGCGACTATCAGAAGGAGTCGCTTTCACGCAGCCTGGAGAACGCATACCGGCTGCTCAGCTCACCAGCTGCCAGTGCCTTCGACCTCTCGCTCGAACCGAAGGAAACGCTACAGAAATACGATACCAGCCGCTTCGGTCGGGGCTGCCTGCTGGCGCGTCGCCTGGTCGAAGCAGGTGCTCGATTCGTGGAAGTCACTACCGAGTACGTACCGTTTCTGCATTGGGACACGCACGACAACGGGCATACAAGACTAGCCGGTCTCAAGAAGATGATCGATTCACCGATCGCTCAGTTGGTACTGGACCTGGAAGAACGAGGCTTGCTGGATCGCACGCTGATCGTGCTGGCAAGTGAATTCAGCCGCGACATGATGATGGAAGGCCGGCCTGAAAAGAAAGTCAAAGACCAGGTCCAGGTGCCGGCGGTTGTGAACGAATTAAAGTTCTACGGCATGCATCGCCACTTTACCGGCGCCGGCAGCGTGTTAATGTTCGGTGGCGGCGTCAAGAAGGGACATCTGCACGGCGTCACGGCGGACGAACGGCCATGCACAACAATCAAGGATCGCGTCGTCATCGAGGACCTGCACGCCACCATCTATCATGCACTTGGTATCAGTCCCAGGCATGCCTACGAGATTGAAGGCCGACCGTTTTACGTGACCCGCGATGGCGAGGGACAAGTTATCCATGACATCCTGGCCTCGTAGGTCAGCGTCTGTTAGCTCGTGGCCAGGGACCTTCCGAGCGGGCGGGCAGCAACAACCCGCCTGGTGGCTGAATCGGCCCTGGCACGCAGCAGAACCTCATGGCGAACTGGGACAACCGTGACAGCAAGAATATGACAGCCAGAATCTTACTTACCGCCCTGCTCTCGCTGCTAGTGCTGGCTTTCAGCCAGCCACTGGCCGGCCAGCAGGAGCCAGCGCCAGCCGTCGTAGCCGAGGTCAAGCCAACGCCCGAGGAGCGATCTTTTCGCCGCAAGATTGAACCGTTACTGGCAAAGTACTGCCTGCGTTGCCACAACATGGAGGAAATGCAATCAGGCATCCGCTTCGATCACCTGACTGGTGGCATGCCCGACAACCGCCTGCGACTCTGGAAGGGCATGCAGGACCAGATCGGCGAGCTCGTCATGCCGCCAGAAGACGAACCACAACCGACTGACAGAGAGCGTGAGTTCTTCACCCGCTGGATTGGCGATGCCGTGAATTCGGCCCTGGCACGCGACACTGCACGAAACGGGTCGATTCGTCGTTTGACGGTTTCCCAGTACCGTAACACGCTCAAACAGCTGCTTGGACTGGAAGAAGTCGTCACCGACGTTCTGCCACCCGATGCGGTTTCCAGGGACGGCTTCGTGAACAACGAGCAGACGCTGTTGCTGTCACCGCTGCTGGTCGAATCGTACTTTTCGATCGCCGAGAAGGCGCTCGATCTGACAATCGTGGATGAATCCTCTCGACCGTCCATCCAGAACTTTCGCATGGACCTGGGAGCTGGGATCAATCCGAAGCCGTATCCCGGCAACTTGATCCTGGGTGCACTCAGCACGCTGTTGGCGAACGACGATTTTCTCGTCAGCGAGTTGCAGGCCAAGAAGTCTTTCGGGTTTGAGCCTTTCATGATGCAGACCAGGTTCCGTTTCATCGAGGGTTACGAGGGCAACGCCACAGTGCGTGGCTGGCGAGAGTTCGACAGCATCTACCATGCCGTCTTTGCCTGCATGCGCGGTAACGACGGCTATCCCAAGGGGCTGGCATACGAGGTGCTTCCAGCTGGACTGGTACTGCGTCCAGCAATTCCGAGTGCCGAGCAGTTCCAGGTTGAGAGCACATATGGTCCGAAAGCCAATTTCAAGATCTCGCTGCGTGAGTTACCGGAGCAGGGGAATTTTCGGGTGCGTGTGCGGGCGGCCAAGTATGACGACGGCCTGCTACTCAACCCCGGCATCGGCATTCAGGTCGAGCCAGCCGACGAGGCGATCACGATCAACGATCCAGCTGAAGCGAAGACCGTGATGATCACGCAGGCGGGGATCTACCAGGCAGATGTTCACCTGCAGTCATCTGCGGTTGCTTCGACTTCAGCAGACGATTCCAGGCTGACCGACGCACTGCTCGGCCACTGGCCTTTTAACGGCAACACCGAGGGCGATCCGGAGCGTGAAGAGCTGACAGGCCAGTTGGAAGGAGGCGCCCGACTCGTTGACTCACCGTTTGGACAGGCTCTGTCACTGGATGGCAACGATGATTCGCTGGCGGTCAAACGAGACGATTCGATGAACGTCGGCAGTGGCGAGTACACGGTGACGGCATGGATCCATCCACGCGAGTTGAGACAGGGGGGGATTGTCTGCCTGGGAAAATACAACTGGACCCACGGCTGGTATTTTGACATGCCGAACAACCAGGGAGTTCTGCGGATAGAAACGGTCAGCCCTGCCAACAAGTCGAATGGCACGGTCGCCTCACGTCCGGGCGTGATTCGTGTCAATCAATGGCAACACGTGGCCGCGGTTGTTCGCCGCGCGCCCAACCTGACGCGTCTTTACGTCAATGGCTACCAGGTCGCCACTGGCAGCGTGGCGGCAACAAACCTGGACAACCCCAGCGTGCGATTACACATCGGGCGAATCCAGGACTCGAAGCTTTTCAAGGGTGAGATTGATGAAGTACGGCTTTACCGCCGTGCCCTGGACGATGCCGAAATCCAGGCACTGCTACTGCCTGGCAAGGAGTTCATCCAGCCACCACCGCCTGAGCAGCCACAGCAGCTGACGCTCAAGCTCGGCGACAGGCATTTCTCCGCCAGGCTGCAGCAAGCCGCCTTTCTGGCTGTCAGGCTTCCCGCCGGGCAATTGGATGTGGAGACGCTGTATGGCGGAGCCACCAGAGTCCAGCGTCTGGTCTTGAGTCCACTCGCTGACAGCAACGACGTGGCCCAACAATTCACCCGCTTCGAAAGCCGTTCACCGCAGATCGGAGTGCACCTCGGCCTGCGGCGGGATTGCGGTACCACGATGAGTCCCGTTGGCAGTCCGCAACCGGTCAGCAGCACGGAGCTACAGGAGTACACCTTCGAGGGATCCGTCAACAATCACCCCAGTCCGGATGTTGAGAAGGACAACGTGAACTACCTCGCCGGCATGCGAGATATGGGAGTTCGCAGCGAGTACACGGACGGACGGGATATGCCTCGCCTGTTGATCCAGTCGATCGAGTTCGAGGGTCCGTACTACGAACAGTGGCCGCCGGCGGCACACCGCACTATCTTTATCGACTCGGATAACAGGGACCGGCCGGCAGTCTATGCTCGCGAGATTATTCGCTCTTTTGCAACCCGCGCATTCCGTCGGCCAATCAGCGCTGCAGAAGAAGATGCCATCTTCAGCAGCTGGCAGGGATCCTTTACCGAGACCGGCGACTTTCAGCAGAGCATCAAGGACTCGCTGCTGGTCGTGCTCACGGCGCCACAATTCCTGTTCCTGATCGAGAACAGTGCAACGCCCGATCCTGAAGTGCTGGACTCTTACGAGTTGGCCTCCAAGCTCTCCTACTTTCTTTGGAATGAGGCTCCCGACCAGCAACTGCTGGACCATGCTGCCGCCGGCACGCTGCACGATGCAGTGGACGACGAGATTAGCCGGATGGTCCAGGATCCACGGCTTGAGCAGTTCATGAATGAGTTTACTTCACAGTGGCTGAGTCTCGACAAGTTCGACGTGGTCGAGGTGGACAGGAAGAAATATCCTACCCTGACTCGTGACACCCGGCTCCATTTGCGCCAGGAGCCTGTCCAGTTTCTGCAGTACCTGGTGCGGCAGGACATGCCCCTTGCGAATCTCGTGCAATCCGACTTTGTGATGGCCAACGAGGTTGTGGCCAGCTACTACGGCCTGGCAGACCGTGCCGAAAGTGGCTTCCAGTTCCTTCCGATCGAGCACGAGAACGCCAACCTGGGGGGACTTCTCTCACAAGCCAGTATCCTGGCGGGACTCTCCAACGGGCGGGAATCCAACCCGGTCAAGCGGGGCGCCTGGCTGGCCCGCAAGATCATCGCTGAACCACCCGACGATCCGCCGCCGAATGTGCCTGACCTGGATGAAGACACCTCGCAACTGTCATTGCGAGAGCGGCTGGAAGTTCATCGTAACCAGCCAGGCTGTGCCAAGTGTCATGCTGGCATCGACCCCTGGGGGCTTCCCTTTGAGACTTTTGACGCCGGCGGCTTGTTCAAGAAAAACGTCCAGGTTGAGGCCAATTCAACTCTTCCTGACGGAACCGATATTAAAGACCTCAACGCGCTGAAAGATTATCTCGCCAACGACCGAATAGACAAAGTGGCGTTCAGTTTTCTCAAGCACATGGCAAGTTATGCAGTTGGACGCAGTCTCAGCTACAATGAACTTGTCCTATTGGAAGAACAGGGACGAGAACTCGGCAAGGATGGCTACCGGATCCAGCAGATGATCCGGTTCATCATCAACAGCGACCTGTTCCTCACAAAGTAAGACAGCCTCGACAACCAGCACGCGGGAATCGACCATGCTCTCGACCTCCAAGCTCACTCGACGTTCTGTCCTCAAGGGAATCGCCGGTGCCTCCCTGGTGCTGCCTGTACTGGAAGCGATGGGCCAAGAGGTGACATCGCAGACACCCCGTCGATTCTGCGCGCTGTACACCGCCAACGGCATGTCCCTGCCCAAGGCGGAGCATGGCATCAACGACTGGAGCTGGTTCCCGACAAGCACGGGACGTGACTTCACGTTTGGTAAATCGACTGAGCCACTCAGTCCGTTCCGCGATCAGCTGAGTTTCATGGGTGGGCTTTACCATCCCAGCGGTGTCAAAGCGGATCCCCACATTTGCTCCGACATGTGGCTGACCGCCGCACCACTGCACAATCCCAATCGCGATACATTTAACTCAGTGGCCCTCGACCAGGTCGTGGCGCAGCATACCAAGCAGTTTTGCCGACAACCGTCACTCGTCATGTCGATCGATGCAGGCGTCGGATTCCTCTCTCGTACCGGGACGATTTCCTACAACACCGAGGGCAAGCCGATTCCGGCCGAGAACAATCCTCGCCAGATCTTTGACCGGCTCTTCCGCGGTGACCGAGACTCGCTGGAATCTGAGCGGAACAAGCTACGCAGACGAATCAAGCTGGTCGACGCCGTGCTGGAAAACGCGCGGGCACTGAACCGGCGACTGGGTCGCTCCGATCGCCAGAAGATGGACCAGTACCTGACTTCATTGAGCGAGGTTGAGTCCCGGCTGATTGCCTCGGAAAAGTGGATTGACATTCCGCTCAAGAAACAGGATTACTCGCACCTCGACCTGGATGTGACGACCCAGGGTGAGCCTTCCGGCTATTACCGCAACATGTTCGACCTGATCGCCTTGGCATTCGATGCCGATATCACTCGATCGGTCGCCTTCATGCTGAACCGCGAGGATGGTATGGGGATTAGCGATACATTCCCGCTCAAGCTGGGACTCAAGGCGACCCACCACGGCCTCTCGCATGCCTATGACAAGAATGGCCAGACTGAGTTTGCCAGGTACGACATGTTCCTCAGCCAGCAACTCTCCTACTTCTTTGCACGCATGCAGGAGTACAAGGACACCAACGGTACCCTGCTAGATAACACAATCGTGCTTTACGGCAGCGGCTGCAGCACGACGCATAATCCACGCAATCTGCCGACAATGCTTGTCGGTGGATCCAATATGGGTCTCAAACATGGCACATATTGGGCCAATGGCGAGACACGAATGTCGAATATGTACCTCAGCATTCTGCGGTCGTTGGGGATCGAGCAGGAATCGTTCGCCGATAGTACCGGCACGCTGGGCGATTCGATCTTCTCACGTGTGTGAGAGAGTTGACCTGGGACGATCAGGCTGGCGGAATGTGGCAGGAAGCCCGTGGGCCATGGTCCATAGTGAGCGACCAGTCACCCTCGAACCACCCCTTCCTTTTCCTCCAACTGCTACCTACTCATGAACGCCCTCATCCACTCATTCGTACTCACATCCCTGCTGCTTTCCGCTCCCGCCGACGCTGGTAAAGCTACGCGGATTATCAAGGACATCGAGTTTGCCAGAGTGGACGGCCAGAGCCTCAAGCTGGACCTCTACCTGCCAACCGACACCAGCGATTCCAACCTGGTTGTCTGGATCCACGGTGGTGGCTGGAAAGCCGGGTCCAAGGATGCCTGTTACATCAGCTGGCTGGCCCAGTACGGCTATTCGGTCGCCAGCATCTCCTATCGATTTACCGACGCGGCCACGTTTCCGGCCCAGTTGCATGACTGCAAGGGAGCGGTCCGCTGGTTGCGAGCCCATGCCGAGAAGTACGGCTACCAGGCCGATCGGATTGCCATTTCTGGAGCAAGTGCAGGCGGCCACTTGGCTGCACTGATGGGGACTACCGGCGGCAACCGGCGACTGGAGGGCAGTGTCGGCGGCAACCTCAAGTACTCTTCCCGTGTGCAGGCGGTTGCGGACTATTTCGGCGCCACGGACTTTATTCTCCGCAGCCAGACTCAACCTTCGCGTGCCAATGAAGTCGGATCGGTCGTCTACGACCTGCTCGGTGGTGCTGCCAATCAAAAAATCCGCTTGGCTCGCCAAGCCTCGGCCGCCTATCACGTCAGCGACGACGATCCACCTTTCCTGGTCTTTCACGGCGACCTGGACAAGACGGTCTTACTGGACCAATCACAGGCTATCGAAAAGGCCTACAAGGCTGCCGGACTGCCGCTCACTCTGCACATCCTGGCCGGCGAGGGGCACGGTGGTACCCGTTTTTTCGTTGGCGAGCATGCCACCAACCTCTTCAACTTTCTGCAAACTCACCTCAATCCTGAAGACAAACCTGGAGTCAGACCATGAACAGTCACAGCCGAGTCTATTGTCTTGCCATCCTGTCGGTCCTCATCAGCCTTGGTGTTTATTGCCTGTCAGATGCACCGTTAGATTCCCCTGCCAGTGCCGAGGATCCAAAACCAGCAGCGCAGGAGATCCAGCCGGTGGACGATGACATGCACCATTTCATGGAGTATATTTTCGAGCCGAATTACAAGCGTCTCAAGGCAGCCATGGGCAGCAAGCCAGCAGATAAGCAGACCTGGGCGGCGATCAAGGAAGGTTCACTCACGCTGTCCGAATGTGCCAACCTTCTGATGACACGTGCACCGGAAGATGGTTATATGTGGAAAAACATGAGCAGTGGGGTGCGAGGTTATGGCAGCAAACTCTACCAGGCGGCCAGAAAATCGAACTACGCCGAGGCCAAGAAGGCCTACATCGGCATGCTGCAGCAATGCAACGCCTGCCACAAGAAGTTTGCCGACGGCAAACACCAGCTGACTCCCTGACCACGGCGACTCCGATGATCAGGCAATGATCTCGTTCACCACGTTGCCGAACACGTCGGTCAGTCGAAAGTCCCTGCCGTGGTGCGGATAGCTCAGTTGCTCATGGTCCATGCCCATCAGGTGCAGTAGCGTGGCATGCAGATCGTGCAAATGGACGCGACCGGCTATCGGCTGATAGCCCAGCTCGTCGGTCTCGCCATGCACAAAGCCCGGCTTGACGCCACCACCCGCCAGCAAGGTACAGAAGCTCTCCTGCTGGTGTTCACGGCCATGTTTGATGATCGGACTCTTGCCCGACAGATCCTGGCTCCAGTAAGTACGGCCAAATTCACCTGAGATCATCACCAGCGTGTCCTCCAGCAGGCCACGGCGTTTGAGATCGCTGATCAATCCACCAATCGGCTTATCAGCAGCAGCGCAGGATCCTCGCAGTGCATTATGGATGTCGCCATGGTGGTCCCAGCCACCGATGGTAACCTGGACGAATCGCACGCCCGCTTCACTCATCCGCCGTGCCATCAAGCAGGCGCGGCCATTACGATCGGTCGGGCCGCCCCCGATACCATAGAGCTGCTGTGTCTGCTGGCTTTCTGCGGACAGGTCGACCAGTTCCGGAGTCTCGGCTTGCATACGAAAGGCCAACTCGAAGGACTCGATAATCCCTTCCATTTGGGCATCACTTTTCACCCGGCTGAGCAGTCGCTGGTTCATGTTCTGCAGGAAATCCAGTCGGCGCCGCTGGGCCACCGGTTGAGCCTGTGGATCCTTCAAGTCGGTAATGGCCGCTTCGTTGGCATTGCCAGGTACTCGCAATGGCGTTCCCTGGTGAATCGCCGGCAGGAATGACGAACCGTAGATCCGCGGGTCGCCGGGTGGATGAATCGTGATGAAGCTGGGTAGATTCTCATTTTCCGTCCCCAGTCCGTAACTGATCCAGGCACCCATCGACGGCCGTGCTTCAGCAATATGGCCTGTGTGAAATTGCAATGCGGCGGGTGAGTGAGCCTTGTTGTCTGAGACGACAGCCCGCAGCATACACAACTCGTCAGCCACACCTGCCAGGCTGGGCATCAAGTCGGAGATCATCAGACCCGCATCGCCACGCGGCTTGACGGGAGCCACCGGGGCCATCGGCAGGAACTCCTTCACACCCACACGAATCTGGCCATCATCACCAACCGGCGACTTGATGGATTTACCATGTTGCCGGCTGATATCTGCCTTGGGAGCGAACAGGTCGCCCTGCGAGGGGCCACCAGCCAGAAAGATGAAGATCATTCGCTTGGCACTGGCATCAAAATGCGATGCCCGAACTGCCAGCGGATTTGCCGCTTCTGTACCGCCTGCCAGCATGCTACTCAAGGCGACGCCACCAATCCCGCAGGCGGCGGATCGCAGCAACTCACGACGGGACACCTGGTAACTATTCATGGTCAAAGTCTCATCAGTCATAATCAAAGTCTCATCAGGAATTCATTGGAAGCCAGTACGGCATGGCATAATTCAGTCCACGCCTGGTCGCCCGCCTGCTTGAGGAATGTCAGCGTTTCCTCGCGTTCGGGCTCCGTGATCGGTCGATTCAGCAGCACCAGCCAGAGCAACTGCAGTCGCTCAGGGTCCGATTCCGCTTCGGTTTGCATTCGCGCTGCCAGGCTGACAGCCTGTTCGCGGACCACCGGGCTATTCATCAGGAAGAGGGCCTGTGTGGGGACTGCCGTGGTCGCCCGCCTGCCAGCAAATTCGGAGGGCTGCGGAAAATCAAACACGTTTCTCAGCTGGGCCGGCCCTGGCTGAGATCCTGAGCGAATGATCGGCAGGTAGATCGTCCGCTCAAGTTCCTGGCCTGGTCGCCATTTCAAAATGTTGAATGAAGGCGGGTTAACGTCGGTCGGACTCAGTCCACCCACATTCTCTGGAAATTCCAGTGGCAGCGCTGGACCACCACTGGATGCCTTGAGCTTGCCACTCACAAAGATCATGGCGTCGCGCAGCGCCTCGGCATCGAGCCGAAATCGTCGCATTCGCCAGAGCAGGCTGTTACTCGGGTCGACCTCGTGGCAACGCTCGTCGTGCAGACTGGCCAGCTGATAAGTTCGGCTGAGTACCAGCGATCGAATCAGTCGCTTTTGCGACCAGCCGTCCCTGATAAACCCGTTGGCGAGGTAGTCCAGTAACTCTGGGTGGGAGGGCGTTGCACCGGGCAAGCCAAAATAGTCGACGGTCTGGACGAGCCCTTCTCCAAACAGCTTCTGCCAGACGCGGTTCACGGTAACTCGAGCGGTCAACGGATTGTCGGGACTGGTAAGCCAGTTGGCCAGCTGCTCTCGGCCACTCTGGTCCGCCGGGATGTCCGGCAGTTCTCCAGACAGGACAGAAAGGAATCCGCGGCTCACGGTGTCGCCCAGTGCTCGCGGGTTGCCGCGAATTGTAATTCGCATATCCACGGGTTGTTGCTTGTCCTGTACACCGTGAGTACGGGGTACGGTCGGGGCGAAGAATTCTGCGTGAGGAATCTCCCTGTTCAATTGACCGATGCGACCGTTTGCCTTGTCCCGTTCGGCCGTCAGCTTGTCACGCTCTTCCTTCGGCAACTCGCTGTCCTTGAGTTGTTCGGCCAGCTCAGCTACTCGCTGCTGCGCCTGCGTTCGTTCTGCCTTGGAGGCGGCGATTTTCTCAGCATGGCTGGCCTGGCTCGCTTCCCGTTCCGCTTGCTGCGACGTGCTTTCTGGCAGGTCCAGCAGGTGCACATCGCTCCAGACTCCCCGATCGGTCTTGTAGACCGTCGACGTGCCGTGAAAGAACCCGGCCATGGCGTAGTAGTCCCGCTGAGTGATCGGGTCAAACTTGTGGTCATGGCAGCGGGCACAATCCACGGTCAACGCCAGCATCGCCTTGCTCACTTTTCGCACCTGCTGATCAGCGATGTCGACCAGCAGTTTTTCCTTGTCTGCCTCAACAATCTCGATATCGCCCAGCACCAGGAAGCCGGTGGCTACCAGGTTTTCAGCTCGCTGCTGGACCGACTCGTACGGTAACAGGTCGCCAGCAACCTGTTCTCGAATAAACCGATCGAATGGTTTGTCATTGTTCAGTGCGTCGATGACATAATCTCGGTAACGCCAGGCAAACTGGGCAAACACGTTGTTCGAGGTACCGACCTGGTCGGCGTATCCCACCAGGTCCAGCCAGTGCCGGGCCCAGCGCTCACCATAGGCTCGTGAAGCAAGCAGCCGATCGACCACGGTCTCGCGGGCGCGGCGGGAATCATCCGTTACGAAGGCCTCGATCTCCACGGGTGTGGGAGGCAGGCCAGTCAGGTCAAAGGAAACTCGCCGCAGCCAGGTATAACGATCAGCATCTTCGACCGGCTCCAGATTCTGGTCTTCCAGCCTGGCCAGGATGAAGCGGTCGATTGCGCTGCGGGTCCAGCGAGCATTTTTGACTCGAGGAGCAGCCCCCTTGCGCAAAGGACGAAAAGCCCAGTGCTGGGATTTTGGAGCGGGCGGCTTCTGAGTCACAACCGCTACACGCGGGTCATAAGCGCCTTCGGCAACCCATTGTTCAAGAATGCGAATCGATTCGGCTGGCAGCTTGCCAGCGGGTGGCATTTCCAGGTCCTGGTAGCGAATGGCCTGAATCAAGAGGCTCTCGTCCGGCTTCCGCTCCACGATGGCCGGGCCATTCTCCCCACCTTTGGCCCAGCCACTGCGGGAGTCCAGTACCAGGCCACCCTTGACCTTACCCGGTTGGTGACTGTGGCATTCAAAACAGTGCTGTTTGAGGATTGGCAGCACCTGCTCTTGAAAGAACGCCGCTGCCGCTGGATCGTCGACTCGGTCCTTATCCTCGGCTGAGGCCGCCGCTGCTGGCAGACAGATCAGCAGACCGATCAGTAAAATAGTGCAATGTCCAGGCCGCATGACTTTTCTCGAATTTGGGTGATCTTTCGCACCGTGCGTTAACCAGTATACATCGCATCGTACCAACGTCGCTGTTGAGTTTCGACTGTCCAGGCGTCGCCTCTCGCATCGGCCCGTGTCGCTTGCCCCGAATCATTCGAGCTGCCTATACTTGGACGCACGAGCATCTGAGCTGGCCCTGTGATCAGCTGGCCAAGCCTGTTTTCCACTGAAAACAACGTCCAGAGGGAATTCGACGATGAAACGATGGCTACTCTCCTTACTCGCTATCGCCAGCACATCAGTTGCTGGTGCCGTGGAATTTGAACCTCCGGTGCGACTGTTTGGCGGTGACGAAGCTGTCAAAGTCGAGAGTCCCGGCTTTGCCGCTCCCTGCTGGGCCGATATTGACGGCGACGGGCACAAGGACCTGCTCGTTGGCCAGTTTCATGATGGCAAGATTCGCGTCTACAAGAACCTCGGCGATAACAAGCTCGGTTCGGCCAGGTGGCTGCAGGCTGGTGGCAAGGTTGCTGAGATACCGGGTGTCTGGTGATGCACCAGCTCCACTCCACAGTTTGTGGACCTCAACCAGGACGGCATCAACGACATTCTCTCCGGTTCCTATTCTCGCACTGATGGCAAGATGGCCGGCCTGTTTCAGATACTCTGGG
>CAUZOB010000101.1:0-17254 GCA_963581185.1 Planctomycetota bacterium
AGTTCAAGCAGCAGGCCGATCGGCAGGCCGACTATCGGCATTCGCTCGCCAACAAGGCAGACCAGCTGCACTGGGAGTTGACCGATGCAACCCAGCAGCTGGCTGAGCTGGGAGCGGGCAGTGGCTCCGCCGGACTGCTGACCGGTGCCGCCCTGGAACTGCTACAGCAACAGGCCGAACAACAGGATCCGGGCCAGCGGGATGGCCGATATGGGCCATATATTGAGCTAGCGATTCCCTTGTTGCTGGGCGACTACTACGAGTCGTTTCGGGTCGTCGGGACCACGCCTGACCTGTTCGGGACACTCAAAATCGGGCCCAGTGCCGACCAGAGTTACGAGTTTTCTGAGGGTCGCAACTTCAAAGCCTTCGACCAGACCAACGGTTATTTTGAGGCAGTGGTTGGTTCGATCGTGGCCCGCCAGGCGAATGTCTCAGTGGGCGACAAGATCAATCCGCGGCATGGTGCGGTCGACGGCCACATACACAACGAACCGTTCACCGTCGTCGGCATCCTGGCCCCCACCGGAACACCGAACGATCGAGCCGTGTTCGTCAACATGGATGGTTTCTACCTGATGGCGGACCATGCCAAGCCGGTAGAAGAGACTCCCGAGGATGAACGAGAGAATCAACTAGTTGAGCCGGCCGATGAGGATCTGGCAGCCGGGGCTGGAGAGTTTGACATCCGCACGCCGTTGCCGATTGAGCAGCGGGAGGTGACAGCCATCCTCTTGCGTGTCGGTGGTGACGATCCCATCTCCCAACTGTTCGCAGTCACGCTGCCTAACGAGATTAATGAGGGTTCGGTGGCCCAGGCGGTCTACCCGATTCAGGAAATCCACAAGTTCTTCGGGACCTTCATTGGTCCCGTGCTGATCCTGTTGCTGGTCATTACCTTGATGATCTGCGTGGTCTCGGGTATCAGCATCCTGGTCAGCATCTACAACTCGATGAACGACCGCCGCCAGGAAATTGCTGTCCTGCGGGCACTGGGGGCCGGTCGCAGCACGGTCCTCTGGATCATTCTGCTGGAGTCGATGATTCTATCGGTGGTCGGTGGAGCGATTGGCTGGTTGCTGGGTCACGGCCTGGTGACAATGGCCAGCGCGCTTTGGGTCGAAGCTCGTACCGGCGTCACGATTGGCTTCTTCCAGTTCGCGCCACCAATCGCCGACTGGCTGCCAATCTCGCTGGAACTATTACTGGTACCGCTGTTGATCTGCCTGGCGATTGTGGTGGGATTAATACCGGCAATTGCGGCCTACCGCACCGACGTTGCCAAATCGCTTGGAAAATAGGCGTATTGCCTGAGGTTTTACGGCGAATGCGTAAAATCTACGTTGCCAGCGGCGATTTGAATCGGCTACATTGGAGGGCTGAAAAGGGCTGAAAAAGCTGTTTTTCGATGCTGGCCTTAATACGGTACGTCGATAACAATAGGAATGTAGTTTCGGCAGCTTTTTTCGGAGAGTTTTGCCAGCAGGTTCGATTGAGGAAATACCACATGGCACGGCAGATGACCATTCTCAGCAGCATGCTCCTGGCCTGCCTGTTGACGAGTTCAAGTCGCGCTGCCAGGGGCTGTCCCTTTTGTAGTGTGACCACTGCGACATTCAACGAGGAGATCACCTCGATGGACGCCGTCGTCTATGCTCGTCTGGTCAAGCTTCCGCCATCAGTCAAGGCGGCCGACCGTACGGATCCCACCAAGGAAGTACCCAAGGCGACGTTCGAGATCACCGAGGTCATCAAGGGCAGCGAGCACCTCGAGATCGGCCAGCAGGTTCAGACAATCTACTTTGGCAACGGCAAGATCGGGTCCGTTTTCCTGGTGATGGGCGTCGATCCACCCAAGTTGATGTGGTCGACACCCTTGCAGCTGAGTGAAGCTGCTCAGGTCTACATCAAGCAGGTTGTCAAGCTGCCGCGTGACCCGACCAAGCGATTGGACTTCTTCCAGGGCTTCCTGGAGAACGACGACGAGATGCTGGCTGCCGACGCTTACGACGAGTTTGCCAGCGCACCCTACACCGCGGTCAAGAACCTGCGAGACAACATGGACCATGCTCAACTGACGAGCTGGATCCGCAATCCCGACGTGCCTGCCAGTCGCCGTCGACTCTACTTGACGATGCTCGGAGTCTGCGGCACGGACGCTGATATCCCGATGCTTGAGACGATGATGAAGTCGAAGGATCGGCGCCTGCGAGCTGGCCTCGATGCACTGGTTGCCTGCTACCTGACACTCAAGGGCGAGGCCGGCATGCCACTGGTCGAAAGCCTGTTCATCAAGAACAAGAAGTCCGAGTATGCGGACACCTACGCAGCCATCATGGCGTTGCGATTCCACGGCACTGAATCAGATATCGTTTCGAGGGAGCGGATTCTCAAGTCGATGCGACACATGCTGGACCGACCTGAACTGGCTGACCTGGTGATCCCCGACCTGGCTCGCTGGGAAGACTGGACGCAAGTTGAACGGCTGGTCAAGCTGTTCAAGGACGCCGACGAGAAGACCAGCTGGGTCCGAGTCCCCGTGATCAACTACCTGCGTCAGTGTCCACTGCCGCTCGCCAAGCAGCGTATCAAGGAACTTGAAAAGGTCGATCCGGCTGCGGTCAAGCGGGCCAATACGTTCTTCCCCTTCGGACCTGCCGATGGTTCACCGGGCAAGACAGAGGCCGTGTCGCCCAAGACATCGTACAACGGACAAGAGGATGAAGACCTGTTCGTTGCCGCTCGGCCCGCACCGCGTCGAGCAACGGGCAATGCTGGTCGAGTCGCCACGCGCGCCAGCCGCTCAGCCACTTCTGCCGCCAATCAGAATGACACCAACCTGCAGATTCCAGTGAACTCCTCGCTGGCACTGCTCGTACCTTGGTTAGTTGCGGGCGGCTTGTTCCTGATGCAGTGGCTGATCCTGATCGGCCCCAGTCACCGGGATTAACTCGCTGGCCGCTGACAGAGCCAGCCTGGCTGCCAGCCGTCGCTGAATTCACCGGCCCGGCCCGTTCCCAGAACCTCGTCCTGCACGGTCTATCATGTCTGCCAAGTCCTCCCAGTCCGTTCACGAATCAGAGGGTCTGAGTGGCTTCACTGACCATAGTGAGCGTGAGCGGATGCAGGATTCTTATCGGGCAGTCAGCAAGACCGCAGTCACCGCTCTTGTCCTGGCCCTGCTTGGCGAAACCGGCTGGTGGGTACCATCGATGCTGATGGTGGCTGCCGCGGCAGTGATCTTCGGCGTGATCTCGCTCGCCAAGCTGCGTCGGTTTCCGGACGAGTTGGGCGGCCTTGGAATTGCCACCTGCGCACTCGTGCTGGCGACGACTACAGCCGTGGGGGGTACCGGCCTGCACATTTACGAGTACATGACCGAGGTACCCGACGGTTTCGAACGTATCGGCTTCCATCAACTGCAGCCCGACTCGGACCGCTCAGCCAGCCCCGTGCCACCTTTCGCCATGCTCCAGAACGGCAAGCAGGTCTTTATCAAGGGCTATGTGCATCCTGGTGTTTCGACGTTTGGAGAGGTCAAGAGCTTTGTGCTGGTGCCGGACATGAAAACCTGCTGTTTCGGCGGACAGCCCGAGATCACGGATATGATAGAAGTCACATTGGCCGAGCCGCTGCGAATCGAATACAGTATGAGGAAGCGAAAGCTGTGGGGTGAATTCACCCTTTCGGATATGCAGCACGTCGCGGTGGGACAACTATCCAGTGGCAAACAGCTGCAAGGTGGTTACTACAAGTTGCATGCGGTGGGGTTAAAGTAGAATTAGGGGCTTCCGCCCTCAACCAGTTGAAACCGAGATGGGACCGGCACCATGGCTCAATCGACTCAGACGATCCGTCCATCCAGACACCCGCTCAGCCTGGCACTCGTGATGCTGCTCTCGGCAGCCGTCACGCTTTCTGCCCAGCAGGCCGCCACACTACGACTCAAGACGATCACCTTCGACGATGTGAAATTCGATATCAAGAAGGGCCAGGCCTTCAAGCGAAACATGTTGCCCGAGACGATCGAGCAGCTTGATGGCGCACTGATCAAGGTGCGTGGCTACATCCTGCCGAGTTTCAAGCAGGAAGGAATCACCCAGTTCATACTGGTCCGCGATAACAAGGAATGTTGCTTTGGTCCCAAGGCAGCCCTCTTCGACTGTATGGTTGTCCAGATGGACGCAGGCAAGTCGATTGCCTACACGGTCCGCCCGATCGCGGTGGAGGGAATCTTCACCGTCAGGGAGTACAAGGGCCCGGACGGAAGTCACCTGGCGATCTACCATCTGAAAAGCCGCTCTGCCGGCTAGGTCTCAGCTGCGGCCAGTCGCGGACGACCCAGACAGTCTCGCCGCCAGCAGCCCTGGCATGGGACGAGCCGAGACAAGCTGAGCGGCAAGCACGGACTCTTGGCTTCTGACCATCAACCGCTGGCGTCTTCACACCAGCCCGGTTGTGGTTCGCGGAAGATCTCCGGTTCGGTGTTGCCCTGCAGTTGCGAGATCACGTCCTCGACACCTGCCACATCCGCCTCGCTCTGCTGGAATGACATGCTCAGCTCAAAATCGACGCTGCCCAGTGGTTCGAGTTTGGCAGTCCGACCCTGCTGACCTTCATAGCCACGGGTATTGGGATAATTGGTGCCTGGCTCGAGTCCAGTTACTGAGCCATCTTCCTGGGCCGTGGTATTCTTCCAGACGCTGAAGCAGGGGAGGGTGTCGGTCTTGTATCGCATGCTCATACCTCGTGTGCTGTGAGCGTTCTTGAGCATCATGCGGGTATAGCCGTCGGCATCAGCCAGCAGTTGCAGAAAGTAGACCTGTTCTTCGAAGCCGGCCTCGGCTGCCGTGTAGCTGTTCCAGGTGTCGATACCACTGGCTGCGTGTTCATTTCTCGGCACAACGGTCTTGAGCGGCGCCACAACGCGAGCTCCCCCATCCAGTAGCGGCTGGCCAAAGTTGGCATGGTACAGCAGCTGAACTTCGGCCGGGCTGGCAGACAGGTTGATGGCGCGATCATGGATATGAAAAGCAGGTTCGCCGTATCGCATCCTGAATTCGGTCACCAGCTGCACTTTGAAAAAGTGGAAGCGGGTTTCCTTGACGACGCTGCGGACGGTGATCATCTCCTCATCGCTATCGACCTCAACGGCAACGTGCTGGGCTGGCCGATTGCCGAGCCTGCCATGCAGCGGGTAGACCAGTTGGCCGTTTTCAGCAAACTCGGGCGCCCCGTTACTTTCCAGGCCACAGCGGACCATCATTTCATCGAAGCCATCCAGCCATCCCAAGCCGCTTGGTTCGCCAAGGTCGACAAACCCTGGGTGTACCGGTCCAGCGACGGGCGAATCCCAGCCGATCGTCTGGCCGTCAATGGTCGCTCGCCAGAGACTCATCCCGCGGGTTGGCAGCAGGTCGACGGCAACACGGCCGTTATCGATGTGCAGCAGGTCCACTCCGTCCTGGAGCCCGCCCCGCAGCCTCGTCTTGTTGATCTTGAAGCTGCCTGGCGCTCCTTTGACATCACGTCGGCTGAGTTCCAGCTGATCGACATAAGTGCCACTGGCGACATCGGTAAGGATCCATGAATGATCGGCCATCGTCTGCCTTTATAGCGTGTCTGACTTGTCGGAAAAAACTGAGCCCTATTGCCAAATGTAAGGCTTTCTGCCGGACATTGCCAGCGCTCTGAGAGAAGCCGAAAAACAACTCTCGTTGTCTTGCGAGCACCTGTTAAACCGCTTAAAACAGACTCCCCATTCGGGGCTGCGAGGTGTGCCTGATGACCCTCGCAGGGAACATCCATGCGAGCGATTCCAGTCGAGCACACCATGCCAGAAAATCTCCTGTCCACGGACAATGTAGCGGCCATCCTGGAGCGGGCGCTGGCTGCTGGTGACGGCCTGCTGCGACTTACTCCGACCTGGGTTCCCCGTAGCTTTCTTCACCCCGGACGGCGACTCAAGCTGCACACCAGTGATCTTTATGCATACGGAGCGGAGCGCGGCGGGATTGATGAGCGCTGGTTCGGGAGCACGACTGAAGCGGCCAACGAGGGCCGCGTCTGGCACGAGGGACTGAGTTTTGTCAGTTTCGAGGACCAGCAATTCACGCTCAAGGATGCAGTTGCCGAAGCGGGCACACGTCTGATCGGCCCGGCGATCTGGGAGAAGTACAACCGCTGGCCTATCTATTCCAAATTTTTTGACAACATGGGACCGATCCCGCACCACATGCACCAGGGCTTTAAAGATGCCGAGCTGGTGGGCCAGGAGGGAAAGCCGGAGAGCTACTACTTCCCGCCGCAGTACAACAATGTCGACAACAACTTTTGCTACACCTTCATGGGACTCGAGCCAGGCACCACCAGGGACCAGATCCGCAGCTGCCTGGAGAACTGGAGTCGTGGCGACAACGGGATCCTCGACCTCTCGAAAGCGTACCGTCTGAAACGCGGCAGCGGCTGGTTGATCCCCCCCGGCGTGCTCCATGCACCCGGATCACTCTGTACATACGAGCCCCAGTGGGGCAGTGACGTGTTCGGCATGTTCCAGTCGCTGGTTGAAGGCCGTGAGGTCCCCTGGTCGCTGCTCGTCAAGGATATGCCTGCCGACAAGCACCAGGACCTGGACTTTATCATTGACCAGCTGGACTGGGACAAGAACGTCGATCCCAACTTCAAGGACAACAACTACCTGGAACCGATCGTGGACAGCGACCGCAGTGGCGAAGGCTACACCGATCGCTGGATTGTGTATGGCACGGTGGATTCAGCTCAGCTGTTTAGTGCCAAGGAGTTGACGATCGAGCCTGGCGCACGCTGCACGCTGCAGGATCCCGGTGCCAGCAGCTGGATTACCACCCAGGGCAAGGGCCGGATCGGAAACCTGGCGTTACAGACGCCTGCCCTGATTCGCTTCGGGCAGCAGACCGAGGACGAAGTGTTCATCAGTTACGAGGCGGCCACGGCAGGAGTTGAGATTGAGAACAGCGGATCTGAGCCGCTGGTCGGCTTGCGATACTTTGGCCCGGATGTGCACGACAACCTGCCAGCCATGGGTGCCTACAAGGACGCCTGAGCTGCAGCGAGCCGGAGCTGAAAACCCATTCCAATGAAGCAATCAACTGGCACGTGTTGAAGTAAGGAACGATAGATTCATGAGCAACGCCTTTCCAAAACTCCATAATGCGATGTGGCCAGGACTTGTCGGCAAGGGTGACGATGAAGGTCAGGAGCCGCCGATCAGCCTCCAGCGGATGCTCGAGTTAACCGCCGCCGCCGAAGTCAACGGCCAGAAATTTGAAGGCGTTGATTACTTCCTCTTCCACCCCCACACGGACCCGGATGCCAGCGACGATGAGCTCAAGCAGATTGCCGACCTGATCGCCAGTCATGATCTGGTGGTGGGGTCGCTGGTCGCACCGATCTGGCCCGGCACCGTTGGCGACTCGGCGATGGGGGATGACGAGCAACAGCAGAAGTTCCTGCTGGCTATTGAGAAAGCCTGCCGGATCGCAGCCGTCTTTAATGATATCGGCATCCGCAACGGTGGCGTGATCCGTGTTGATTCAGCCGAGTTTGGTGTCGACACCTGGCGCGAAGATCCTGCTGCCGGCACAGCACGTATCGTCGATACCTTCCAGCAGGCCACCAGGATTGCTGCCGATCACGGCGAGCGATTGGCCGCCGAAGGCGAAATCTGCTGGGCCGGGATGCATAGCTGGAAGGACATGCTGGATGTGCTGGAGGGAGTCGGGATGCCTGGTTCGTTCGGTTTCCAGGCCGACCAGGCCCATACCTACCTGTACCTGATGGGTTGCAACGCTGCCGAGCATGCCTTGCTCGAGGATGGCTACTCGCAGGACGAGTTTGACGCGGCCTACACGACGCTAACCGACAAGTTGAGGCCCTGGACGATTGACTTTCATGTTGCTCAGAACGACGGCACGGTGCATGGTGCCGGCGCGCATGACAAGACAGGCCGCCATTGCCTGGCAGACGACCCCAACGGCAAGCTGGATATCACGGCAACTGCCGAATACTGGCTGCGTGACGCAACCTCGCGGGGCATCAATCACATCTGCTGGGATGGCTGCATGTTCCCCAATCAAACGCTTGAAATGCCGGAAACCTGGAACACCATCCTGGCTGCGATGATCGACGTTCGCGACGTTCACGGCTGGAATTGACCAGTAGCCTGCAGGACCCACACGATTCATTCGAGAAAGAGACCAGAGACATGGCAAAGCCACTCAATATTGGCATGATCGGTTACGGCTTCATGGGCCGCGCACATTCCAATGCCTACTGTAAGGTCAACAACTTCTTCGAGCTCGAGTACCGGCCCGTGCTTAAGGCCGCCTGTGCTCGTAACGCGGATGCCGTGCAGAAGTTTGCCGACACCTGGGGATACGAATCGATCGAGACCGACTGGCACGCTCTGCTGGCTCGCGAAGATATCGACGCCGTCGATATCTGTGTACCGAACAACCTGCATCGCGAGATCGCCATCGCTGCGGCCGAGGCTGGCAAGATCGTGCTCTGTGAAAAACCGCTTTCCATGAACACCGCCGAGGGCGAGGAGATGTGCCAGGCGGTTGAGCAGGCGGGTGTCGAAAACATGGTCTGGTACAACTATCGTCGCGTGCCCGCCGTCACGCTGGCCAAGCAGCTGATTGACGAGGGTCGACTGGGTCGGATCTTCCACTATCGCGCCGTCTTCCTGCAGGACTGGACGATTTCGGCAGAGCTGCCGCAGGGTGGCGAGGGGCTCTGGCGGCTGGACGCAGCGGCGGCAGGAAGTGGCGTGACCGGTGACCTGCTGGCCCACTGTATTGACACCGCTCTCTGGCTCAATGGCGGCATTGACCAGGTCACCGCCATGACCGAGACGTTTATCAAGCAGCGGACGCATACCGAGACAGGGGAAGTGCAAGACGTCAAGATTGACGATGCCTGTGCCTTCCTCGCTCGCTTCAGTAATGGCTCGCTCGCCACCTTCGAATCAACTCGCTATGCCCGTGGCCACAAGGCACTTTACACACTGGAAATCAACGGTGAGAAGGCGTCTCTGAAGTGGGATCTGCATGACCTGCATCGACTCGAGTACTTCGACCATGCTGACGATTCCCTCGTCCGCGGCTGGCGGTCAGTCCATGTCACCGATAGCGATATGCCCTACATGGATCACTGGTGGGTTCCCGGCCTGCAGATTGGCTACGAGCATACTTTCGTGCACCAGGTCGCCGACTTCCTGACAGGACTCGCCAGCGGCCAGCCGGCATCGCCGACCTTCCGTGATGCACTGGAGACCCAGAAAGTCTGCGACGCCATCCTCGAGTCCGCGGACAGCGGAAGCTGGACGAGTGTCTGAGCAGCGGAAGTCCGTAGCTCGTTGTTAGTGGCTCGCATCACGCAGGTCTCCTCCAGCCTGGAAGTTCTCAGCGTATATGAACTACCTTGCACATGGCCGACGATATCTCGATCGGCCCAGTTTCCTGGCTGGCACAGCAATCCCCGATTGGCTGAACGTAGTCAACCGGCGAATCAAGGCCCGGCCCAAGGCAACTCGCCCCCTGCTGGAGGATTCCGACAAGGATGTCCGTGAGCTGGCTGCCGGCATCCTCCAGCACCATCACGACGACGGCTGGTTTCATCGTAGTGAATCATTCATTGAGCTCACATTGATGGCGACTTACCAATGGCGAGAGCTGCTGGGCGATGAGGATCGCCTGCGGCGACGTTTCCTCGGGCATATCGTCGTCGAACTTCTGCTGGATGCAGAACTCGCCAGGCGGCAGCCAGCCCTGCTGGATGATTACTACCTGGCGATGCAGTCTGCTTCACCAGGACTGGTGCAAGCGGTTGTGCAGCGTATTACCGGCCAGCCTGTCGATGGACTGGCCAGGCTGGTGGAAGGTTTTTGTCAGCTGCGGTTCTTGTATGACTATCTTGAGGATGGCACACTGCTGGAACGGATTAATCAGGTACTTAAGCGAGTCGGCGTCGAGGAGTTACCTGGCACGGCCGTGGAGGTGCTTGCTCGCTTGCGACCCTGTGTGGCCGAGCGGGCGGATCAGCTTTTGAGCGAGCCTGCCGAGACCGGTAGCCGCGTTGATTGAAAGAGAATAGGAGTCCGCTTGTGAAGTACGGTATGAACCTGTTGCTGTGGAGTGGCGAGTTGAATGATGAAATTCTTCCCGTCCTGGAACAACTCAAGGAGATGGGCTACGACGGCGTGGAAGTGCCCATCTTCAACACCGAGCTGGACTATTCTGCCTGGGGTCAGCGGCTGGACGATCTCGGCCTGGAACGGACTGCGGTCACGGTCCGTAACGAAGAAGACAATCCCATTTCGCCCGATCCCGATAACCGGGCCCGTGGCGTGGCGGCAACCTGCCAGGTGGTGGACTGTTGTGCTGCCCTCGGAGCGACCACCCTGGTCGGACCCTACCACTCGGCAATTGGCATTTTCAGCGGCCAGGGTCCAAGCCAGGACGAATGGAACTGGGGAGTTGATAGTATGCGGCAGGTGGCCGAACATGCCGGCCAGATGAAAGTCACGCTAGCCGTGGAGTGCCTCAACCGCTTTGAGACCTACCTGCTCAATACCCACGCCGATTCGTCACGCTTCGCCCGTGAGGTTGACCATCCTCGCTGCCGGATGATGTACGACACCTTTCACTCCAACATCGAAGAGAAGGATATCGCAGCAGCCATTCGTGGCTGTGCCGACGTCCTCTGTCATGTCCACATCTCGGAGAATGACCGCAGTACGCCGGGGACCGGCAATGTCCGTTGGGCAGAAAACTTCGATACGCTCAACGAGATCGGCTACGACGGCTGGATGGTCGTTGAGGCTTTCGGGCTGGCTCTACCGGAACTGGTCGCTGCGACCAAGATCTGGCGGCGGATGTATGAGAGCGAAGAACAGCTGGCTCGCGATGCCCTGGCTTTCATGAAATCCGAAGTCGAAAAGCGGTCAGGCCAGTAAGCCTGGATTCCAGCGGACATGATCCCGCTGATCGCAGCTCAACTCACCATCCGCCTGGCCCCTGGGCCAGCTAATTAACCTTGCCGCGGTCGGCATGCTGCTTCTATATTTGCCGCATGACGAGCCCGGAAATACCCTCCGATAACCAGCAGGCGAGATCTCCCGCCGCCGATTCGTCCGCTCATGATGAGCAGCAGCCGGACAAGGAAGTCTCACTCGACAGCTTGACGAGCGTCTATGCGGAGCTGTTGTCTGAGCAGGCTGGGCCAGCAGCCAGTGATCGGACTGCCGTCGCCAGCCAGCCAGCCAGGCCCCCACTGCAGCAACTCGAGCCGGACGTTGAAGTCTCACCCCGGGCTATCCTCGAAGCGATGCTGTTTGTTGGCCATCCCGAAAACCAGCCATTGATGCCGGCCCAGGTGACCCGCATCGTCCGTGGAGTGTCTGCCGATCAGCTGCTGGAGCTCGTCAACCAGCTGAATGACCTCTACCAGCAGGCTGGAGCCCCTTACACGATTCTGCAGCAGGAGGATGGTTACCTGCTGGAACTGCGGCCCGAAATGCTCTACCTGCGAGAGAAGTTCTACCGCAAGGTGAAACAGCAGAAGCTCTCGCAGGCAGCCGTCGACGTGATGGCAATCGTCGCTTACCACCAGGGAACAACTCGCGAGCAAGTCGACAGGTTGCGGGATCGATCCAGCAGCGCCGTGCTCCTGCAACTGGTGCGACGCCAGATCCTGCGAGTCGAGCTGGCTGAGAAAAAACAGGACAAGCCACGCTACTATACTGCTGATCGTTTTCTTTCCCTGTTTGGACTGGAAACGCTGGCCGACCTGCCCCGTGCCCATGACCTGGAACCGATGAACTGAGGGAGTTGACTGATGCGGGGACGCGACTGTATTGAATCGCTGGGCCAGGGGCCGCTGATTCTGCCATCACTCCTGCGCTGCGACTTTGCCCGGCTCTCCCAGGAGGTCGAGCAGCTGGCGGCCGCTGGAGTAACTGCCCTTCATCTCGATGTTATGGACGGTCATTTCGTCCCCAACCTGACATACGGCATGCCGATCTGCCGATCGCTGCGGGAGCTCACCGAGATGCCACTCGATGTGCACTTGATGATCGAACAGCCGGAGCGTTATGTGCAGGCCTTTGCTGAGGCGGGCGCCGACATCCTCACGGTCCATGCGGAAGCCTGCGAGTCGATCGAGACTGTACTCCAGCAAATCCATGATCACGGGATGGGGGCCGGTGTGGCGATCAATCCGGCAACCGATCTGGCGCTGCTTGAGCCAGCTCTGGCACTGGCCGACCTGGTCCTGGTGATGAGCGTACCAGCTGGATTTGGGGGCCAGTCCTTCCAGCCGGTCGCCCTCGACAAGCTCAAGACCCTGGCTGCCCGCAGTGATGGCAACTGGATCCTGGAAGTGGACGGTGGAATCGACCAGCAGACAATTGGCGCGTGTGGCGCCGCTGGAGCACATTGGATGGTCGTCGGTTCAGCTATTTTCGGCCAAAACGACTATCAGCAGGCAATCGGGGCACTTCAGCAGGCGGCCGACGTGTGACAGGCTGTGGCCCCCTACTGCTCCCTTGGGCCTGCTATTCCTCAAAACAGTTTCTCGGCATAAAACAACAGTGTACGATCAAGCAGCGCAAAAACGTGGCGATCAAGAGCAGATCAGCGGGTAGTGAATCGACCCTCGGGCCGTTGGACGATAGCAGCATGGCAGGCACGGCAAAACGACCAAAGCGTGGTGTCCCAGAAGGACTCTGGCAACGCTGCCCCCGTTGCGAGAACACGATCTATTGGAAGACCGCGCTTGAACAGATGAGTTGTTGCCCCGACTGCGACCATCACTTTTACGTCTCAGGCAAGGATCGTATCGCCCAGGTACTCGACAGTGGCACCTTTGAGGAGTGGGATGGAAACCTGATGCCCACCGATCCACTCCAGTTCGAGGACCGCAAGAAGTACTCTGAACGGCTGGTCTCTGAACAGAAGCGAACCGGGCTGCATGATGCGGCGATCACAGGATGCGGTATGATTCGCGCCCGTCGCGTTGCCCTCGGAGTTACCGATTCTGCTTTCATCATGGGAAGCATGGGCTCGGTGGTCGGCGAACGACTGACCCGCTTGATCGAGCGAGCGACGAGCGAGGAGTTACCGTTGATCATCATCAGCGGATCTGGCGGCGGTGCCAGGATGCACGAGGGAATCCTCTCGTTAATGCAGATGGCCAAGGTCTCCGCTGCACTGGCTAAATACGACAAGGCCGACGGCCTCTTCATCTCCGTACTCACCAACCCCACGATGGGTGGCGTGGCAGCCAGCTTCGCTTCGCTGGGCGACATTGTTTTCGCTGAGCCCGAAGCCCTGATCGGGTTTGCCGGCCCGCGAACCATCAAGGCGACAATCCAGATCGAACTGCCCGAGGGCTTCCAGACCAGCGAGTTCCTCTTGGAGCATGGCTTTGTCGACCGGATCGTGTCGCGCAGCAAGCTGAAAAGTGAAATTGCTCGCACAATTGACTACTGCGGCAAGTAAAACCCTGGAATCCTCTTCCGCCCGGATGGACCACTGACATGGGACTGCTGGACCGCTTCAAGTCAAAGTCGAAACGCGACACCAGCTACCGTACCGGTGTCGACATTGAGCGGCGTTTTGACATCCTGCGGACAGCCGTTTCGGGCTCGATGTCCAATTTTTTCATGGCCCGCGACCGGGAAACGGAACGCCTGGTGGGAGTCAAAGTTGCCGACTCGGACAAGACAAAGCTGTTTGAAAGTCGCTTTCGTGCGCTGAAGAAACCGAGTGAAGGAAAGATCGGGCTCTCCATCGACCATCCCCATGTGGTGACCACTTACGAGCATGGGCTGACGCGTAGGAAAGACTCCTACATCATGATGGAGTTTCTCGAGGGACCCGGGTTGCATATCCTGATTTACGAGAACGACCAGCAGCTGGCCGGCAAGCGGCTTAACATGATCCGCCAGATGGCGGAGGCGCTGCAGGGGATGCACGATGCCGGTTTTATCCATCGCGACATCTGCCCCCGCAATTTCATTTGCAACTCCGAACTGGATGCGGTCACGTTGTTCGATTTCGGGCTCACCCTGCCCGACAGGCATGCCTTCCACCAGCCCGGCAATCGCACCGGAACGCCTCTCTACATGGCACCCGAAGTGGTGCGGCGAAAGTGGACAGACCACCGCCTGGATATCTTTGCCTTCGGTGTCACCTGTTATGAACTCTGTAGCTTCACTCTCCCCTGGCCCAAGACCGACACTACCGGGATGGCAGCCCTGGCACACGACACCGAGACGCCCGAGAATCTGCTGACTCACTGCCCCGGCCTTAATAAGAAGCTCGCCGCTGCCATCATGAAGTGCATGGAGGCGGACGCTGACAACCGTTTTGCTACTGTCAATGAGTTCCTCAAGGCAATTTCCAAGTGCCAGTCTGAAGAAGAATAAGAGGCAGTCAGCCGGGCAGTTGTGCCGCCCGTTGACCGTCTGCCAGATGCTGGCCTATACTGACAAATTCGACAACATCAGCGACTTTCCCTCACCTGCTTAGCGGGCAGTACGACATGACGATTGACAAAAGCCTGAAGATACGTTCCGGCGGCCTTAAGAACCGAAACGTGCTGAAACGAATTGAACGGCTGGAAAAGCTGAAGGAATCGGACCGTTGGCAGGACGGCGATTCTGTCTTTGGACTCGCCAAAGTTCGCGTCGAAAAGCTCGAGCTGAAACGCAAGAAGAAGGCCAAAGTCGAAGAAGACGAGGCACTCGAAGGCGGCGAACTGGATGCAGCAGCCGATGCTGGTGATGGCGCATCCGCAGACGGTGCAGGCGGCGGCGAGTCCTGATGCGAGTGCATTTGGAATACGGTCGCGACGGGCTGGATGTGGAATTGCCTGACGACCGTGTTGTCCGATCTCTTGCCTACAAGCAGGCCCCGCCACTTGCTAACCCACAGGCCGCTGTCCGTGACCTGATCCGTCAGCCCACCGGAACTGGCTCACTCGCCGAACTGGCACGTGGACGCAGCGATGCCTGTATCGTGATCTGTGACATCACCCGGCCGGTGCCGAATCAGCTGATTCTGACGCCGCTGCTAGAGACCCTTCAGCAGGCGGGTATACCCGCTGACAAGATCACTCTGCTGGTCGCCACCGGACTGCATCGTCCCAGCACGGCAGAGGAGATCGTGGAAATCGTGGGGCCCCAGATCGCGGCCAGGTATCGCATCGAGGATCACCACGGCCAGCAACTCGACGAACATTCCTACCTCGGCGAAAGCCCTCGCGGTGTACCGATCTGGATCGATTCGCGTTACGTCGACGCTGACCTGAAAATCACCACCGGCTTGATCGAACCGCATTTGATGGCTGGCTTCTCAGGCGGGCGCAAGTTGATCTGCCCTGGAATTGCCGCGCTGGAGACAATCCGCGTCTGGCACGGCCCCTCCTTCCTGGAAGACCCTCGCGCCGATTGCGGAGTTCTGGAGGGCAACCCGGTACACGAGGAAAGTACCTGGATCGGCCGGCACACCGGCTGTGACTTTATTGTCAACGTCGTGATCGATTCTCAACGCCGGCCGCTCAAGTTCGTGGCGGGGGACATGGAACAGGCCTTCCTCGAAGGAGTTGAGTTTAGCCGCCAGGTCGTGGTCGATAGCCTGCCTGAGCCGGTCGATATTGTCGTCACCAGCTGTGCCGGCTATCCGCTCGATACAACGTTCTACCAGGCAGTCAAGGGACTCACTGGAGCCCTGCCAATCGTCAAGGAAGGTGGCACGATCATCATGGCTGCCAGCATGACCGAGGGAATCGGCAGCCCGCAATTCCAGCAGCTGTTCGAGGAAAACTCGGACCTCGAATCATTCGTCGACCGGATCATCAACAGTGACTACTTCGTGATGGACCAGTGGCAACTGGAAGAGCTGGCCAAGGTGCGTCGCAAGGCCCGCGTCAAGCTGGTCAGCGATGGCTTGCCCGCCGAGACAATCAACCGGCTGTTCGTCGAGAGTGCCGAAAGTGTCGAATCGGCTGTCGCCAGTTCGCTGGCCGAATACGGTGAAGATGCCCGTATCGCCGTGATCCCCAAGGGCCCCTACGTACTGGCCCAGCTGGCGAGCTAGCTGTCGACCTCGTCGACGTCCGGGTCACGCTCGTCGTCAACCGTCTCAACCGCCAGCCGTGGCATCGATTCGCTGGCACTCGATTCCGTCGGCGGAGAACCGAAGGAGTACCCCTCGCCGCAGGTCATCCAGATTTCAGCATGTGGCGAGTCCTGCCTGGCAGTCATGTTGTGATGCCGCATTAACTCCAGGATGGCCAGGAAGACACCGATCATTGCCGACTTGTGCATACCGCTCTGCAGCAGGTCTGAGAAAGCAAGCCGTGGCTGCTGGCAGAGCTGCTCGTGGATCTGCGTCATGTAGACATGGATCGGCGTTTCGTCATAGACGATGTTGGAAGGCTGCAGCTGTTGGGTTTCGCGCAGAATCCGACCCATCGCGCTGACCAGATCCCACAACTCAACTTCGTGAATCGGCTGCTCCGCGATATCGATCTGGCGCGGTGGCAGATCGTTGGCGACTCGCTGGCAGCGGTCTTGCCAGGCACGGCTCTGTTCATCGAGGATGACGGCCGCATCACGATATTTCTTGTACTCCAGCAGCCGCTCCACCAGTTCCTCGCGAGGATCATCAATCGACTCCTCCTCGACCTCCACTGTCGGTAACACCAGCCGTGACTTCATCTCCATCAGCAGGCTGGCCAGTTCCACAAATTCGCCGACGCCGTTGATATCAAGTTCCTGTAGGACGTCCAGGTACTCAAGAAACTGCCCGGTCACCAGGCTGATGGGAATCTCAATGAGATCCAGCTCTTGCTTGCGGGCCAGATAAAGCAGCAGGTCGAGAGGCCCACGAAAGACGTCCAACTGTACTCGGAAGTCGCGAATCATGATCGACAGCGCGGAGGAGAAGAGGGGAGGGGGATCCTCTCGTCAAGGATCCTAACCCAGCGGCACGATAGTAACGGTAATCCAGATTACGGGCGAGCCCTGTTTCCAAATGCAGGCCAAGCGGCGGGCTGGGCAGTAAGTTTTGACTCGTCCAAATATCCGTGTTGTGCCAGCTGGCAAACACGTTTATCGTGTAGTCGCTGCCAGAGTGGATTCAATCCCGCCAAAGGCAGTGAGATCGACCGGTGGGGGGGCTTGTCCTGGCGTCTCATGGATGGCAGC
>CAUZOB010000102.1:0-17210 GCA_963581185.1 Planctomycetota bacterium
TGCCAAGGCACTCAAGAGCCCCGGCGCCGAGCAGCACGTTATCAAGATTGGTCATACGGCGGACAACTTTGTACCCCCGCTGACTGGCGCCCTGGACGATGTCACTTTTCATCAGCGGGTGCTGACTCCCGCTGAAGTTGCTCACCTGGCAGGCGGTGTCAAGCGAGTGGGCGAATCACGGGCGGTCGCCTGGACCGGTTCAGCCAAAGCAACGCTGATTGATCACGAGACCCAGCTGCAGCTGAAAATCGCTCCAGCCAGCAAGACCAGCCAGCTGACGCTGCTGTTCTGGAAGGGCGAAGCGGCGGCAATTGACGCCGTGGCCAGCCTGGCGGATCAACAGCCAGGCAACCTGTCGCTGGCGAAGCTGACCCAGGGGGGCCCAGCACGGTATGCCGACAAGACGATCACGACCACCGCCAGGCAGGGTGAGGAGAAGGGGCCCTATGCGATTGACGAGCTGACATTGCCTCGCGACAACCCCTGGCGGGCCTGGATGCGGCTGGGCGGATTTGATTTTTTCAAGGATGGCCGCCGGGCAGCTGTCTGTACCTGGAATGGAGATCTCTGGATCGTGGAGGGACTGGCGACCGAGCTCGGTCAACTTCACTGGCGACGAGTTGCCACTGGCATGTTTCAGCCGCTCGGTGTGAAGATCGTGGATGAGACGATCTATGTCGGCTGCCGAGACCAGATCACCCGGCTGCACGATCTGAATGGCGACGGCGAAATGGACTTCTATCAGACCTTTAACAATGACCACCAGGTGACTGAGCATTTCCATGAGTTTGCCATGGACTTGCAGACCGACAGCAAGGGGAATTTCTATTACGCCAAGTCAGCCCGGCATGCACTCGATTCGGTCGTTCCCCACCATGGGACCTTGATTCGAGTGTCGCCAGACGGACGGACATCGGAAATCGTCTGCAATGGTTTCCGGGCAGCCAACGGAGTCGGCATCGGCCCCCGCGGTGAGCTCGCCACCAGTGACCAGGAAGGGCACTGGACGCCGGCCAATCGCATCAATATCTGCCGGCCGGGCGGCTTCTACGGCAACATGTATTCATTTCATGTTGGTGAACGGCCAGAGGCTTACGACCCCCCACTGGTCTGGCTCCCCAAGAATGTCGATCGTTCGCCGGCAGCACAATTGTGGGTCGACAGCGACCGCTGGGGCCCCTTCCAGGATCACATGATCTCGACATCGTACGGGACAGGTAAACTCTGGCATGTGATGTACGAGGAAGTGGAGGGAGTCATACAGGGGGGGGTGACCGCATTCCCGATCCAGTTCCCGACCGGGATCATGCGCGGCCGCTTCCGCCCCGACGATGGCCAGCTCTACTTGAGCGGCATGGTCGGATGGAGCTCCAGTACTGGTGTCGACGGCGGGTTCTTTCGCCTCCGGCGCACCTCGCAGCCTGTTTTGATGGCCACCAGCATGCGTGTCGTGAGCGACGGAATTGAAGTCACCTTCAGCGATCCACTCTCTCCAGACGCCGCAACGGATATCGACAACTACGCTGTCGAGCAGTGGAATTACCGCTGGTCCGCAAACTACGGTTCGCCTCATTTCAAGGTCTCCAACCCACGAACTCGCGGGCAGGATGAAGTAGAAGTCTATGACGTGGTACTTCGTCCCGACGGCAAGACCGTGTTCCTCGAGATCGAAGATCTCAAGCCAGTTATGCAGATGCAGATCAGCTTTAATATCCGCAGCGCCGCAGACCAGACGATCAAGGGTGATATCTGGCTGACGATCAACAAGGTGCCCGGGGGAAAGTGACCAGTTCGCTGGATTCTCACATTGACCCTCCCCTGCTGCCTCGATATTCTCGAAGCGCTTGATTCTCCCTCAATGCGCTCGGACAGCCAGAACTTACCGGATGACACGGATGTCACCATTGCGAACATTGCCCCTGCTGCTTGCCATTCTGCTGGCAAGCCTGCCCGGCTGCATCAAGTTGCCAAAGCCAAACTGGTCGCATGATGCGGGCGAATCGAAAATGCTGTCGCCAGCACGAATGGCGGAAGATTCCGTTGTGCTGGAAGTGATGTTTGTCTACATCGCTCCGCAGGACAATGCAGCGGACTCCGCACTCTGGCAGCAACTGGATGAAACACACCTGCCGATTCCGCTACGTCAGCAGCTGGATGCAAACGGTATCCGTGCTGGCCTGATCGGGGGCTCGCTGCCCGAGCCGCTGCTGGCATTAATGCAAGACGAACGCAATACCACCGACCTCCAGCAGCGTGCCGGCAATCTCGCCACCGCGACTGAAAATCGAATGCAGCGAATGCAGTGCCGTGATGGTCAGCCCGGTCGGATTGTGGTCAGCCCCTCAACACACCGCCAGCTCGCCGTGGTCATCGTGGAGGGAGATTACCTGCGTGGACACACCTTCCAGCAGGCACAGTGCCTGCTCGGCCTGCGGACCTACGCCCTCGGTGATGGCCGCGCCAGGATCCACTTGATTCCGGAAATTCACTATGGTGACGCGACGACACAATTCGTGGGCCAGGAGGGTGCCTGGATGCTCAAGTCGGACCGCGCGGTGGCCTCTTTCAAGGACCTGGAATTGAATCATGTGCTGGCTCCGGGACAAACGCTGCTGCTGACCACCTCGCCAACTGCCCACGGGCTGGGGGGAAGCTTCTTCACCGACATCCAGGCGACCAGCGATACCCAGATCCTGGTCCTCGTGCGATTGGCCCAGACTCAGCAGGACGATCTGTTTGCCACCGACCAGGGACCTTGATTCAGACGGGGTTGCGGCCAACCCATCCGCTCCGATAATGGAGGATTCCACAGGCCCAGCTCAGGAGACGCGACGGATGGCACTTGTCCCACTTCGGACTGTTTTGGATCACGCTGCAGAGAACAACTATGGCGTGGCGGCGTTTAACGTCAACAACATGGAACAGATCCAATCGATCATGGAGGCTGCCGAGCAGCTCGATGCGCCGGTTATCGTGCAAGCCTCGCGCGGTGCACGGGCCTACTCCCAGGATGCCTACCTCCGCCACTTGATGCTGGCGGCTGTTGAACTGTATCCACAGATTCCCATTGTCATGCACCAGGACCATGGCAACAGTGTGGCGACCTGCCAGAGTGCCATCGAGAATGGCTTCACTTCGGTGATGATGGATGGCTCATTGATGGAAGATGGCAAGTCGCCGGCGGAATATGACTATAACGTCGACGTCACCCGCCAGGTCGTTGAACTGGCTCATCCCCAGCAGGTGTCGGTCGAGGGCGAACTCGGTTGCCTCGGATCACTTGAGACCGGCATGGGCGACCAGGAAGATGGGCACGGGGCCGAGGGAGTGCTCTCGATGGATCAGCTGCTGACCGATCCGGAGGAAGCGGAACAGTTCGTTACCGAAACACGTGTCGATGCCCTGGCCGTGGCGATTGGGACCAGCCATGGCGCCTACAAGTTCACCCGCCAGCCCGATGGCGACGTGCTGGCCATGGATCGCATCGAGGAAATCCACAGGCGGCTGCCCAACACGCACCTCGTGATGCACGGCAGTTCGTCTGTGCCGCAGGAACTGCAGGACATCATTAATGAGTTTGGCGGTGACATCAAACAAACCTGGGGTGTTCCGGTGGAGGAGATCCAGCGGGGAATCCAGCATGGTGTCAGGAAGATCAATGTTGATACGGACAACCGCCTGGCCATCACCGGCGCCATTCGCAAGGTCCTCAAAGAGGCACCATCTGAATTCGACCCGCGGTCCTACCTCAAACCGGCCCGAGCAGCGATGAAAGAAGTCTGTATCGCCCGTATGGTTGCCTTCGGCCAGGCCGGCCAGGCCGAAAACCTGCGTCAGGGTCTCTGATAACGCAGCCTCTGATCGGTTGTCGTTGCCTCAGAATGGCCAGCACGGTAGAATTCCTCGCTGCTTATCGGGATCCTGCGCGGCTGGCCAAGGATGGTCAGCAGATCCCGGCTGCTTGCTAAAACAACGTCAGGGAAGGCGTGCTGATGGGCGCGGAAAGTGCAGTTCGTAAGGATCCTAATAGTGATCGCCAGCAGCGATTGCAGTGGGTCGCTGAAATACTGGCCAGCGAGGCTGAGGCGCTGGCAGGGCTCTCCCAGCAACCGCCAGCCTCTTTCCCGACGGCACTTGAAATCCTCGAACGTACCGCTGGTAATATCGTCGTCACCGGGATGGGCAAGGCGGGCTTGATCGGCAACAAGCTGGCTGCCACCTTTTCGTCGACCGGCACAGCCAGTCATTTTCTCCATCCGGCCGAGGCGGTCCATGGCGACCTGGGACGTGTCCAGTCCGGCGACGTGGTGCTGGCACTCTCCTACAGCGGGGAGACAGAGGAAATCGTCCGACTGATGCCCGTGCTGGCCAGCATACCGGTACCGATCATTGCGATCACAGCCAGTTGCTCCAGTTCACTGGGCCGCCAGTCGTCCATTGTGCTGGAACTGGGCAGGCTGGACGAAGCCTGTCATCTCGGCCTGGCACCCAGCACAACCACGACTGCCATGCTGGCGGTCGGAGATGCCCTGGCGCTGGTGCTGGCTCGGATCAAGAACCAGGACAAGCATGACTTTGCCCGCTCACATCCAGCTGGCAACCTGGGCCGCCGCTTGGCCCCGGTGACCGAGGTAATGCGGCCACTCGACCAATGCCGAATCGCAGCGGATACGGAAAGCGTTCGACAGGTGTTTGTCGCGGCACGCGTTACGGGTCGGCGCAGTGGAGCTGTCATGCTGGTCAACCAGCAGGGTACGTTGACCGGCCTGTTTACCGACAGCGACCTGGCCCGCTTGCTGGAACAGAAACAGGACCAGTCGATCGACCAGCCGGTCGCCAGGGTCATGACCGAAAACCCGATCACGATTTCAGCAGGGGCGCTGATGCCCGAGGCAGTCCAGATCCTGGCCCAGCGAAGGATCAGCGAGTTGCCAGTGGTGAATCAGCTGGGCCAGCCGGCCGGGATGCTCGACATCACGGACCTGGTCGAATGGCTGCCGCCGGCAGCTCGAGTCGAGAGCAGCACGTCGGCGCCAGCCACCGGTACCGATCTGCCACCAACCGTACCTTTTACACGAGCACAAAAAGACCGGTAACAGGCCCGGCCAGGAGCTGATGATGACCGTCACGCAGTCGTATCGCGACATTGACCTGATCCTATCCGACGTGGATGGCGTCCTGACCGATGGCGGTGTGCTGTTCGATAACCAGGGCATTGAGATCAAGAAATTTCACATTCGTGATGGACTGGGGATCAAGCTCTGGCAGCGGGCTGGCTTCGAGTTTGGCCTGCTGACTGCACGCACTTCGCATATTGTCAATCTGCGCGCGGCCGAATTGGGAATCCGGATTGTACGACAGGGATTCGAGAACAAGTTGCCGGCAGCGCAGCAGATCCTGCAACAGCTTCAACTGGATCCCGCCCAGGTCTGCTATATCGGTGATGACCTGACCGACATTTCCGTCATTCGGCACGTGGGACTGGGAGTGGCGGTGGCTAACGCCCCGATGGAAGTCCAGCGGGCAGCCGACCACACCACACAAGCTGACGGCGGCAATGGCGCCGTCCGAGAGACAATTGAATTGTTGCTCCGTTCCAAGGGCCGCTGGGAAGACCTGATCCGACATTACCTCTCCGATTGAACCGGCAGCCAGCTGGTTATCGCAGCAGGGAAAGAACCATCATGATCCGCCGCCTACTGGCTTCACTGACCTGTCTGGCCGTGCTGCTGGCCACCATGCTGGCTTACCACCTGCTGGTCGTACCGCAGATCGATCCAGCCCTGGCTGGCCCGGGCAGTCTGATGGCTGACGACACCTGGACCGTGACGCCCTCCCAGCACCAGCTGGCGTTCAAGCGGATCTTCCCGCCCGACGCCTGGCAGCTTCAGTCACCAAGGACAATCGAAAGTGAATATGCGATCCTGGCCTTCCAGGAGTACGAGCAGCGCGAGGACGAGCTGGAACTCAGGCCCTGCACTATTGTCTTCTTCGCCGGCGACGGATCGTCCGGCACGCGGCGGCCCTTCATCCTGCAGTCGCCCGAGGGAGCGATCGTCAAGAGCGACGGCATTCTGCAGATGGGGCAAGCCAGTAACGGCCGTTTTTCGTCGGGCCGGCTGCTCGGCAGCGTCTTGATCCACAGCCCCGAGACAGCACCTGGCAAGGGGGATTCGATCCGCATCAGCACCCGCAACGTGCAGGTCGACCGGCAACGTATCTGGACCACCAACGATGTCATCTTTCAACTTGGTCCACACCACGGACGAGGCCGGGACCTGGTCATCAACCTGATGGATGTCGATTCAACTCACAGCTCAACGACCTCAGAACGGTCCACCGGGCAACTTGATTCGCTGGAGTTAATCCATCTCGAAGAACTGCGATTGCTTGCCACCGCCAACCCGCTCGACCTCGACGCTGACCTCAACGCCGAGACGGCAACGGCGTCACCCCAGTCAGGGATTCCGGTCGATGTGACCTGCAACGGGCCATTTCGGTTTGACTTCCAACAACTGCAGCTGACGCTGGAGGATAATGTGGAGTTGACGATTCAGCAGTCAGGCAAACAGCCAGACCAGCTCAGTTGCCAACGCCTGAAGATTTCTTTTCAAAGACAGGGGCCACCCTCCCAGTCCGCCAGCCAGTCCGATCCGTCGCCCACCGTGTCGATGGTCTCGTCACTAATGCCCCACACGCTGGTCGCCTCGGGTAATCCCGCTCTCATGCAGAGTCCATCGTCGCAGGCGATGGTCCGGGCTGAGCAACTCTCCTATCATTTTACTGACCGTAACCTGGTGATAAGTGACCGCCAGCAAGCACTGGTCGTCTATCGAGACAATCGTATTGTGGCTCCCTCCATTGCCTACCAGATCCCGCTGGGAGATGACCAACTGGGTCAGCTGCACGCCGAGGGGGCTGGACGGTTTGAACGCCAGCTACCCGACGGGGACCAGCTGGTCGCCAGCTGGCAAAAGCACTGCCATTTGCAACGCCACCAGCAGGAGCATGTGCTTTCGATCAGCGGGTCTGCATCGGTCTCCACTTCACGAGATCAGAAAGTTCAGAGCGATGAGTTGCATGTCTGGCTGGAACGCCTGCCCGCCTTGAGCGTGGAAGCTGAAGACCAGCCTGAAGGTCCAGCCGGGCAGCCAGACGGTGGTACGATTCGGCCCACCAAGATAGCAGCCATTGGTAATGTACAACTGGAGACTCCGCAGCTGCGTGGCCGCACGTCGAGAGCCGAAATCTGGATTCGACATTTCAGCCAGGTCGAGGCAGCGGCCACGTCGGCAGCTCCGCGTGCCAGTAACAATCTGCCCGCTCTGCCAGGATCCGATGCGAACGCGGCGGCCTCGACCAGCAGCCGCTTCGACATCAGTGGCGACCTGGTCCGTGCCCAATTAATCGATTACGGTGATCAGCCGGTTGTCAGTGATATCACGATCCAGGGCAATGTACTGGTTCGCCAATTGAAGGGCGACAAGACAGCAGTACCCGCTCTACTGATTCACGGCCACTCGCTGCAGATGCAACGGACCAGCAACGGCCTTGCTGCCATCCAGGTCCAGGGGAATGCCGAGGAGGGTAAGCCGGCCTGGATCGCCATGCAACAGCTGGAACTCAGTGGGCCGGCAATTCAGCTGGACCAGGAGAAAAACAGGATCTGGGTGGAGGGTGCCGGAGAGCTGACGATGGCGGACAAGAATGCTCCCCAGGACGAGGCCCGGCGACAGCGAATCCGCTGGCAACAGCGACTCGACTTTGACGGCAGCGTCGCCCAGCTGACAGGCAACGTCGAGACACGGGGCCACCAGCAGCTTGCTGGAGGCCGTTCTGCCGAGCTGGTGGTCACGAGTGGGGAACTACGGTTTCACCTCTCACGCCGACTGGACTTTGCCAATCCCCGTTCTGCCAGTCCCGTTCAGCTGGCACAGCTGGTTTTTGATAAACAGGTTTCCCTGCAGAATCGCACACGCGACCGGGACCAGCGAGACATCTCCTTTGATCGCTTCCAGATCGAGCGGCTGATGCTCAATCCGGAAACCGGAAAAATCGAGGGCAGCGGAGCTGGCTGGGTGCACAGCGTCTTTCGCCAGCAGGAGAGCATGGCCCCCCAGTCCGACCCATCACAACTGTCCAGCCTGCATGTCAGGTTTCGAGACGGACTCGATGGCAACTTCCAGCAGAGAATTGTCCGCTTCCTCGGACAGGTCCATGGTGTCTATGGCGCGGTCGACAACTGGGATGCCAGCCTGGCAACTCCACGTCCGATGGGGCCGCGGCCAGAGGATATCGAGGTCGACTGCCAGCAGCTGACAGTGGCGGACCTGGCCCTCGCTGGCCGACGAGGGATCGAACTGGAGGCCGTCGGCAATACCCACCTGAAAGCACAACAGCATGTGGCTCGTGCTCATCGGCTGACCTATTCCCAGGCCAAGGATATCCTGGTGCTGGAGGGAGGTCGGGAGCCAGCCCGGCTGTGGCTGGGAGAAAACCGCACGCCCACTCCAAATGCCGTTGCCCGGCGTATCAGCTACCAGCGAAGTAGCGGGCGGGTGGAGGTCAATGGAGCCAGCGAATTGAACCTCGACCGACTTCCTGGGACGGCACCGCGGTAAGCTATCGCAGGGACAACTTACTGGCCCTCGCCTGCCTCAGCGTCCGCCTGCTGCTGGTACTTGGTGCGGTACTTCTGAAAGAGCTGCTTGTGTTTGCTGGAGAGGTCCACCAGCCGACCCTGGACATAGGCTCGCTGCACGCGTGACGACGTTTCCAGCGGATCGCCGCTCGATACAAACAGGGTCGCATCACGGCCAACTGCCAGCGATCCCACCTGCTCGCCAACTCCCAGGATCTGAGCCGGGTAAAGCGTGATCGCCTTGAGTGCTTCAGCCTCTGGCAACCCGTAAGCGACCGCGGTAGCGGCATGGTAGGGCAGGTTGCGAATGTTCGACGCACCGAACCGGCCGTTGGAAGCGATGCAGTACGTGATGCCCGCCTTTCGCAATCGTTCGGGAAGCGTGTAGGCAGCGTCATAATCATCGTCGCGACGCTGAGGCAGGCGATACACGCCACCCACGATGACCGGCACGTCGTGCCGCTTGAGCAGCTCCACACAGGCGATGGCGTCATAGCCACCGAGGATCACCAGTCGCAGCTTGTGACGTACAGCAAAGGCCACCGCCGCCTGGATCTGGCTGACCGAGTTAGCGGTCACGACGACTGGCTGTTTTCCAGCCAGCATCGGGACCATCGCAGCAACCCGAATGTCGAGCGGATCAGCAGCCGGATCCTGGCTTGCTCGCCAGGCATGCTGAGCGTCGAGGAAAGTATCTTCCAGCAGCTTCAGCTGCTTATCACGCGTCGCCATCTGTTCCTTGGCAGATGCCTCGACCCACCAGTCGCTAACGGGAGACATTGTCGGCCAGCGAATGTGCATGGCGGCCCGGGATTTTACCGTCAAGTCCTCATAGGTCCAGCCATCCAGCTGCAGCACAGCTGATTGCCCGGAAATCAGCCCGCCAGAGGGTGCCGACAGGGCCAGCAATACGCCGTTGCTGCGTGCCACCGGAATCAGCTCACTGTCGGGATTGACCGATACCTCAGCCCGCACGTTGGGATTCAGGTTACCTGTCTCCGCTTCGTCTCGCGTGGCTCGGACTGCATTGATCTCCACAAGTCCGATCGAACTGTAGGAATCAAACAGGGCTGGATAGATCTGCTTGCCTGCCACGTCAACCTGTTCGGTTCCCTCCGGCAGTTCCAACTTGTCGCCAATCGCCGTGATCCGCCCCTGCTCAAAGAGGATTGTCCCGCCCTTGATCACCTTGCCTGAGACGGTGTGGATCGTACCGCCAACCAGTGCGATCGGGCCTGCCTGGGGGGCACCGGGGATCTGGTCTGACGCCCGGCTCGTTGCAGTCGCCAGCAAGCAGGCCAGTATCAGGCTAACTGCCACGGTCCAGGGTCGGCTGGATTGTGAGGTTGTCGTTGTCATGGTTGTCTTCCGGATGGGATAAGAGTCCTGGTTCAGTCTTGATTTTCTTGCTGTTGCTCCAGCAGGAGACGCAGCTGGTTCAGTCGTGAGTTGGCACTGCCATGATTGTGTCCGTCATGACCATGGGCGTGGCAGAAAATGTCCTCGCGTGGCCAGAGGTCTTCATCGGCCACCTGCTTGTCGCCCTGCGTCAGCATCGCTTCGCCGGATTGCAGTACTTTCTGGATCAGTGCAGCTCGCCGGTCGTCTCGCTGCTCTCGCATCTCGAGGTCAGCAGCGCGGTCAAAGAAACGCCTGCCATCTATCCAGGTCTGTTCGCAACGTGAGCGGACGCTCAGTGGCGGAGCGTTCCAGATGACAAAGTCGGCATGCTTGCCGACTTCAAGGGATCCCACCATCTCATCGATTCGCAATTGGCGGGCCGGGTTGAGCGTGACAAACTTGAGTGCTTCCAGTGGATCGACACCACCGTATTTGACCGCCTTGGCAGCTTCATGATTCAAGTGGCGTGCCAGTTCACGATCGTCTGAATTGAATGAGACCACCACACCCGCCTCGTGCATCAGGGCACCGTTGTACGGAATCGCATCGTAGACTTCGAACTTGTAGGCCCACCAGTCGGAGAAGGCGGAACCCATGGCACCATGCTTCGCCATCGCATCGGCCACCTTGTATCCTTCCAGGATGTGCTGGAAAGTACCGATCGTGACATCAAAATCATCGAGCGTTCGGATCAGGGCCAGGATCTCGTCCTGGCGGTAACTGTGGCAGTGAATCCAGCGGGTTCCAGCCAGGATCTCCGCCATCGCATCCAGCTCCAGGTCGCGGCGGGGTGGCATGCCCTGGTGATTCTGATCCCATGCATCGAGCCGCTGCTGGTAACGCCGCGCCCGATCGAAGGTGTCCCGCATGATCTGCTCGACACCCATCCGAGTCTGCGGATACCGGCTGGTATATTCATCGCCCCAGTTGCTTTGCTTGACGTTTTCCCCGAGGGCAAACTTGATCCCCTGCGGTGCTTGCGAGAATTTCATCTCTTCACCCAGCAGGCCCCAGCGCAACTTGATCACCTGGTTCTGGCCGCCGATCGGATTGGCCGAACCATGCAGGATGTTCGAGGAGGTAACGCCGCCAGCCAGCTGGCGATAGATGGTGATGTCATTGGCATCGATAAAGTCGCCGATGCGAACCTCGGCAGTAATTGCCTGGGTCCCCTCGTTGACGCCGCCGTCGGTACCCATGTGTGAGTGGCAATCGATGATGCCGGGGGAGATGTACTTTCCGCTGGCGTCGATCAGCTGGGCTCCCTTGGGAACCTCGACGTCTGTCCCCACCGCCACGATTCTGCCCGACTTGATCAACAGCGTGGCGTTTTCCAGCACGCCCTGAGGACCACATGTCCAGATCGTGGCATTGGTGATTGCCAGCAGCTCGGCCTGGCCTGGGACAGCTGAAACACCGAAGGCACCCAGCGGGTAATTGACCGGGTAGGACGCTGCCGGCGATTCGTCGGCGGCCAGCTTGTCCCTCTCCTTCGATTTCTGCTTGTCCTTGTCCTCGTTCTTATCCTTATCCTTCGGCTCGTCCTTCTCCTGGCTCTCGTCCGCTGGCTGAAAGACCGCCTTGACCGCCAGTTGGCTGCCATCCGGCCAGGTCCAGTGGCCCGTTCCGACCGACTCTCCATCTTCCTGGGTGATCACCAGAGTAAGTTGAACGAAACCCTCTCGCTCGAATGGAGCTGCCGGCAGGACACCGCTGAGACGGGCATCTCGCTGGCTGATCCTGGTCAGCGTGACCTGCTGCTTCTCTGTCGGCTTGATATCACGGTAAAGAATCGCCGACAGCTTGTTGGCACTGCCGCTCACCTCCAGTAACCAGAACTTGTCTTTCTCAGTCAGCTTGTTGGAGGACAGCTGCCAGCGACCAGCGAGCTCAACAACTGGCTTGGCCGCTTTGATCTGGTGCCGCTTGCCAGCGACCCAGGTCTCAACAACCTTGGCGCTGGTTCGTAGCAGGTCGCCGTCGGCCACGACCAGGCTGGCCAGCTTGCCTGTTTCGATCGTACCGAGGAACTGCTCGGCGCCGAACAAGCGGGCTGGCGTGGTGGTCAGGGCTCGCAGGGCAGAGTCGACATCCAGCCCACGGGTGACCGCCTTGCGAACCTGTTTAAGGAAGTCGCCTCGCTTGGTCAGCCCATGGCTGGTGAGCAGGATTGGGACGCCGGCCTGGTCAAGTCGGCCTGGATTTTCCGGTGCCAGGTCCCAGTGCATCAGCTGCTGCAGGCTGACATCCAGTGCCGCCTCAGCAGTACCGACGTTGGGGGGGCGAGTGAAATTGACAGGCACAATAATCGCCCGGCCGGTCTGGCGAATAGCATCCAGTCGCCGGTATTCGCGCCCCGAACCGCGGAACATGGGGGACAGCGCGAATTCCTCGCAGAACCGCTCGGCCCGTGGGATGAATAGTTCGTTCGGCGTGTCAAAGATGATCGACTGGGCGCCGCCACGCAGTGACAGCAGGGCATCGAGAGCGTCGTTTCTTTCCGGCCGCTCGAGCGTGCGATCCGCACGGAAAGCATCCCAGGCCTGTTGATGCCAGGTCGAATCCATCATCGTCTGGCGCGCAAGTGCGATGGCTCCCATCGGTGAGTTGGGATAGTTGTCGCGGCCACGACCACGCGGAACCGTCAGCCGGCCATGCTGAGCCACGCGTTCGACCAGAATGTTGTGCCGCCGCGGTTCGTCGGAAGTTGCCACCAGCACGCTGGTCCCCTTGAGGATGCCCTCGGAGGGCGCCACCAGACGGGTTGTTATTCCCTGGCTTCGTAAGGTCGAATCGAGTGCGCTGTCCGCCTGGTAACTTGCGGCCAGATCAAGTTGTGGAGTGATCAGGGAATTCCAATGCGGTGCCCCCAGCTCCCGCTGGCTGGCAGGCAGATCCTGTTCGCCGTAAGAATCTATGAATCCGGCGTAGATCGTCTTGCCCTTCATCTCGATCCGCCGTGCAGCAACCGGGATTTTCAGGTCGGTGCCGACTGCAATGATGCTGCGCCCGTCAATTAAGATCGTCCCCTCAGCAATCTCCTTGCCAGGTGCCAGCACAATGCGAGCACCTTCGAGGGCAAACATTCGGCCAGGACTCTTGGCGAGGCCCTCCAGCGGCCGTGTCGTTGGCTGACTCCGCCCCTGGCTTGGTAGAAATGCCAGCAGGACGATCAGCAACAGCAGTCGGAATCTCATGGAAACACCTTTCAGTTGCCAGCGGAACAGGCTACAGACCTGCAGATCCGTCAGCACAATAACCGATTTCACCTGTGAAACTGGGTAAGACGGGCAATCTATACAGTGTAATTACCCCGCAGGTCTTTCGTTAGTGGTTACTGGTTGAACCACGAACCACAAATCACGTGCCACACGCGAGAAACCGCTAGCTCAGCAGCAGTTTCTCCAGCGGGGCAGCTTCGTTGATCTTCATTGGCCGACCGTCGGGCGTGTAGAGCAGCTCATCCAGCTGGACGCCGAGGGCAGCCAGTGCGGTGGCATGGACCTGGTCCACGCTGGTTGGCTTATCCACATTGTCGGCTGGCCGGCGGGACGTAAGATCCGGCTGCGGCGACGTTTCACCGACCACCTGGCCGCCACGGATTCCTCCACCCGCCAGGGCCATGGTAAAGCCATGCGGCCAATGATCGCGGCCCTCGAACCTGTTCAGCCGCGGAGTCCGGCCAAATTCTCCGCCCCACATGACGACTGTGGATTTGAGCAGCTGCCGTTGCTGCAGCGTGTCCAGCAAGGCTGCAAATGCCCTGTCCTGCACCTCGTTCAACTGGCTTGTCAGCTCGTGATTATTGACATGTGTATCCCAGCCACTGAGCGTGATTTCAACGCAACGTACGCCCTCGGCGACCAATCGGCAGGCAGCCAGGCAGGATCGTCCAAAGGGGGTATCACCAAAAGCACGCTGGACTTCGAGTGGCTCCTGGCTGATATCAAATGCCTTCAACTGCTCGGAGCCCATCATCGTCAAGGCCTGTTTCATCGAGGCCTGGTGCAGCGTCTTTTTTTCATCCATCCGACTCAATCGACCGCGCGCGAACTCTGCCTCGACAACATTTACCAGGTCACTGAACCGTCGCCGGGCTCGGCTGGCTGGCACTGTCGCCACCACATCAGGAATCGGCCGATTGGGATCTCCCATCTGGAAAGCATCGAACTGGTCCCCCAGGTATCCACCGCGACCGGGCCATTGGGAGGGGAGGATGGAGACGTGTCGCGGAATCTCAACCATATCCGGAAAATGGTGACAGATGACTGCGCCGATCGATGGATGGACGACAGTCGGCTGAGGAGTAAAGCCATTCTTGACATAATAGCTTGCCCGCTCGTGATCCCCTTCCTTGCTGACGATGCTACGGACCAGTGACACCTGGTCCATGCGTTCGGCTAGCCTGGGTAGACCGTCACTGATGTGCACACCGCTGACTGCCGTCTTGATAGCCTCGGAGCCAGCAGCGATCGTGCTGCCCGGATGGGGATCGAAGGTCTCCAGCTGACTGGGGCCTCCCTGCATCCAGAGCACGATCAGGCTACGAGCCGGTCGCCCTGGATCAGCCACCTGTTGCTGTTGCCCCAGTACCTGGGCCAGCTGGGTCAGCCAGTTGCCGCTGCTGCCCACCGCCAGGCTGCCAAGTCCGGCGGCCAGCATCCCGCGCCGTCCTACTGGCCGGCCGACGGCTCTGCCTGCTGCCCTGGCTGACACTCTCTTTCTGTTGGTCATGGTATTCCTGCTGGCTCTCAATGATTCCAGGAAAACTCGGTACTGTTGATCAAGGTCCAGAACATGTCTTCCATCACAGCGGAGTATTCGTTGCGTGGATATTCTGCCAATCTCTGTTCAAAGTGATCTCGTTCAGTTTGACTGGGCAGCCGGCTCAGCACGCAGAGGTAGGCTGCCTCAACTGCCTGGCTTTCATTTTCCACCAGCTGGGCGATTCGCGTCGGCCCGTTGAAGAGCGGGCTGTGGTTGGTACGCAGCTTGACCATCATTCCGTTCATCATCAGCAGTCGCTGGGCGACCGTTCCGGCTCGTGGCTGAAATTCGTCTTTTCCCTTGTCACCAAATCGTTGCAGAAACCCGGACTGGTCCCCGAAGCTGGTGACTTTCCTGATGAAATGGGCTTCTGCATTGATCGTGGAGAGACTGGTTGCTTGCGAAATGCTGCCGGCCACCTGTTCGGGCCGCAGGCGAGTGAGCGGAAACACTGCCCAGGCCAGTTCATGTTGTTCTGTCACCTCAAAGTCGGCCCTGCTATCGAGCTGGTAGACCTTAAGTGAACTGATAACCCGCACCAATCGCCGCAAGTCAAAGCGGTGCTCAATAAAATCACTGGCGAGGATTTCCATCCCTGCGGGGAACGGACCATGCAAGGGAATATCATCAATCGGATCGACCAGGGGGCGACCGAACAGCAGTGCCCAGGTACGGTTGACCGCTGCTCGTGCAAAGGGACGATTCTGTCGATGTGTCATCCAGCGGGCAAGTTGTTGCCGCCGATTCCCTTTGCCATTGGCCAGCGACTCCAGGAACGGCACCGCCGGCAGAACAACTTCATGGTCCTCCTCGCCGAGAAACTGGTATCGATACTCCTGGTCCTTATCCTGGATTCCGAGCAGCGAGTTATCGACATCAGAGAAGTACGCTGCCAGGCGATGAAAGTCTCGCTGGGTCCCTTCGCGAGGTTGCTCAGCCGTCCCAAGTGTGACCTGGCCCAGCACGTCATCGTGGCATTGGAGGCAGTCCATGCGGACTGCCAGCAGGGCACGGCAGAGCCGGCCTGTCACCACAACCGGGTCCGGTTGATTACCCTTGTCAGTAGTAATCGTGGCGGTAAAGAAATTCACTGACGGCGAATCTGTCCAGAGACCCTTTCCGGTGACGATTTTTCTTTGCAGCTGATCGTAGGGAACATTCATCGCCAGCTGATCACTCAGCCAAATCACAAAACGCCGACGGCGGAAAACAAGAAACGGCCCACGGTCGGTGGCCACCAGCGACCGGGCCAGCCGCTCGGCGATATAGTCACTGGAGCGTCGATCGGCCAGCAGGTATTCCGTCCAGAGAGCCAGCCGGTCTGTGTCCGGCACGGCATCCATCATCCGCAGTTCTTCCAGCGAGGGGACAGTTCCGGCCAGGCCCAGCGAAAGCCGCCTCATGATTGTGCGATCGGATGCAAGCGGGGCTGTCTGCAGGCCGTCGTCGTGCCACTCACGCTGGAACTCGCTGTCGACCTGCTCGACGACCGCTTGAATCTCGCTGGCCGCAGGAACTTGCAGTCGCCGAATATTCTCAGCCAGCCTGTCTTCGCGCAACAATGAAGCTCCAACTGCGCTGAGGCCAGCAAGAATCAACCCGATAAAGACGGTATTGCGTGCCCACATGATTGTCTCCAGCTCCCGTCAGCATCCCCCCTGCTGAAACCTGCCGGGTACATTATAGGTATACATTGTCGGTGAGGCTGTTGTTTCAGAAAATCCCTACGGTTCCGCAGCAAAACAGCATTTACCAGGGGCTCACCTTTTGAAATGGTGGGAAAGCAATGCTGGATCACAAGCACCCGCAAAAAAATCACCTGCGACGGTCAGCCGGTTCGGCGGCCAAAGTCCTTGAGCAGGTACTCTCCAGCGCGATCGATCGGATCGGCCGTGTCGCTCACTGGATAATCGGGGTCGTCAGCAGCATCCTGGGACTGGCTCTGCTGGCAACGATACCGATCATCCAGGTACTGAGTCTTGGCTATCTGTTGGAAGTCAGTCGACGAGTTGCCCAGGGAGGTCGCCTCAGGGATGGCTGGTTTGGCATGGAAAAGGCAGCCCGGATGGGCGGTATCGTGCTCTTCAGCTGGCTCTTCTTATGGCCCGCCCGCGTGCTGGCCGGTTATTGGTACGACGCCACGCTGGTGGCACCTGGTAGCGAGCGAGCCAGCCAGCTTCATGGTTGGCTGCTGCTGGTCATTGTCCTCACGCTGACCCACATTGCCTGGGCCTGTTTCCGTGGCGGCCGCTTCCGGCACTTCATCTGGCCGGCTCCGATGCTGTTTGTACGCACGATTCGGCGGCGGGGAAACTATCGTGAGGCACGCGATCGCTGCTGGGATTTCATGCTCTCATTGAACGTGCCCTATTACTTCAAGCTGGGATTCCGCGGCAGCATC
>CAUZOB010000103.1:0-17183 GCA_963581185.1 Planctomycetota bacterium
TTTCACACCTTGTTCCGGCTGCGACCCCCTAAGGAGTTACACTCCGCAAGCGAGTGAGTGCTCAATGGATGAAGCCCTATTCTGCTAGGCAATCGAGCTGAATGCGAATACCTAGAGCAGGATTTTCTCTGTTTACTCCGACCACTGAAGACGGTCGAAGTGCCAGGACCAACGTCAGGCTTCCGGATCGATCATGATCCGCTCGCGAGCGATGACCTCAAATTCTTTCCAGCCGTCATAGGAGACGCGGACCATGCCAGCCGCTTCCACGGCCACCACCTCGGCATTCCACCAGACTCCTCCCTGCAGCGCCACAACGGCCATACCCGCTTCCAGCACCGTCTCCGCCGTGATCAGCTTCAAATTGGCTCCCGGCTCAATCGGACAGCGCGGGTCCAGTTGGTCTTCGATCTGGTAAGCTCTGGTGCGCACAATCGACCGGGTTTCGATCAGCGTGCCGACGATATAGCAGGCTCCCAGGATCACCGCGCCCAGGATGATAGACTCGGGAAGCTCGAGGGCTGCCAGCAGCACGGATTCACTCATCGTCGCTCTCCAGGGAAGGATCTCAATGTCATTCAAAGCTGCGGCCAGCGGTCAGCCCAGGGCTGGATCAGCTCAAGTGCCCGGGCCGCTCTCAATACCCGGCGGTCATCGAATCGGTTGCCAATGATCTGCAGTCCCACCGGCAGGTCGGACTCGGTCCAGCCAGCCGGAACACTGATGGCAGGCTGTCCGGTCAAGTTGATCGGATAGGTAAAGCGGGTCCACTGCAGATCTCCCAGTTGCTCTCCCGGAAAGGGATCCGCATTGTCCTGGTTGACTGCGAACGGTGGCACCGCCAGGGTGGGTGTGATCAATAGATCAAAGGTTTCGTAGACGCGCCTGACCTGGTGCCAGAACTCGTCCCTGGCCTGCAAGGCGTCACTGTAGTCGAGCCCGCTCAGCTGAACTGCCTGCTCAACGCAGGGCAACAGGCCAGGATCCAGCAGATGGCCCTGTTCCTTGTAGACGCGCCCCAATCGAGCTGCGCTGCCACCGTAGAAGAAGACGCGCCAGCATTCGTAGGGATCCTGCCAGTCCAGGTCGACCTGCTCGACCGTTGCACCGGCCTCACTCAGTCGCATCGCCGCCTGCTCGCAGAGCCGCGCGACCTCGGGATCGACGGTGGCATATCCCATCTCCGCGCTGTATGCCAGCCGCATCCCCTCGATGCCATGATCCAGTTCCGCCACATAATCAAGATCCTCGGCCGGCAGTGAGTCGGCATCCCGGTCGTCCGGCCCGGCAATCACGTTAAGCAGCAGGGCTGAGTCAGTCACGGTTCGGGTCATACCACCGACATGCCGCAGGGAGCCGACCGAGATTCCTGGCCAGGTTGGCACCCGTCCGTAAGACGATTTGAGTCCCACCAGGCCACTGAACGAGGCGGGAATGCGGAGCGAGCCACCGCCATCGGTGCCGATGCCAATTGGTCCGAGGCCCGCTGCCACAGCAGCCGAGCCACCACCGCTCGATCCTCCCGGCGTCACGTCCAGGTTCCAGGGATTGCGCGTGGTGCCAAACACACGATTGTCGGTGACACCCTTCCAGCCGAATTCCGGTGAATTCGTCCGACCCACGATGATTGCACCGGCCGCTCGAAGTCGTTCCACTGCCGGAGCATCTTCCCTCGTGATCTGATGCTCGTTCAGCTTGGAGCCAAACGTGGTGCGTGAGTCCTTCACAGAGAGGTTGTCCTTGACCGAAATTGGCACGCCATGCAGGGCCCCGATGGGCTCTCCCGCAGCCAGTTGTTTGTCAGCATCTGCCGCCGCCATGCGAGCTGAATCGGCCATCAGTGTGCAATAGGCATTCAATTGCGGATTGAGCTGCTCGATGCGAGCCAACACCGACTCAGTCAATTCCACCGCTGAGACGGATTTGTCCCTCACGGCTTGTGCCATCTCGGTTGCAGAGAGGAAGCAGAGTGCCTGGTTCACGACGATTGCTCCGCTGTTCGATTACCTTCCGCCGGCGTTGGCCATGTCGAATTCACTTGGTGCCCGTCTGGCTGTCGCCCGCAACTGCAAAAGTCATCGCCGACCAGAAACTCTCCCAGTCCGCTTTCTTGGGCCGCGGGCAGCGCCGCAGGTAAACCAGCCGAACGATCCACTCACCCGGGTGGTCAAGCGTGAACTGGACCCGTCCCTCGGCATCGGTCCGCTGGCTGTGAATTGTCACATCGTCGCCATTACGTCCCATTGCCGTCACCTGCACATTGGCCAGCGGACGCGACTCGAACAAGACCTGCACCGGCAAGGTGCTACCCGGCTTCACCGACGAGGGGTCTGCCCCGGGAATGATCTCCAGGCGGTGGCCCAGTCGTTGCTGCCAGGTGTCCGTGGCAACGCCGTCAACCAAGATCAGTGACTTGAGGTACCGCCGATAGCGTTCACTCGCCGCCTGGTCCGCCTCACCCGCCTGCTCCCGCTGCTCGATAGCATCCGTAAGTCCCTCGTGTTCCAGGTAGCCATGGAACTTTTCTGCTTCCATTTCGATCATCGACCAGTCGCGTTGCAGCGACAACAGGTGCGTGCCGGGGTCCGCCAGACGCAGTTGAACCAACGGCTTCTGACCATCGGTCTCCGATCGCAACAGATTCACCGACTGGCCACGACTGTTGAGCAATCGGAACCGCACCGTGCGCGACAGCTGCAAGGATCGCTCCTTGAGATCACCGAATTCGTGACCGACAAACATCCGTACGTCGACTTGCTTGCCGACAGCGGGCCGATAGTCAGCGGGGGCTAGCCAGTAATCGTGGGCCAGCAGGGGAGAGACCAGGAAAATACTGAATAAGAGCGGAAGCATCCGTTGCATGGCAGTACGACTCGCAGCAGGGACAATACATGTGACAGCCTCCAGAGTATCTTCGATCATCCGGCCAGGGTCAAAGAGCCCTCGGCCAACTGCAGGACGACGGGGGCTTTTCTAGGGGAATGAGCGGCGGCAGCGGCAGCTCCATTAAGCGGCGTCTATAATGGCCTACGGAGTTTGAGCCATGAAACGACTGACCGCCTGCCTGCTGTTGCTGGGATGCTGTTGCAGCAGTTCAGCTCTGTATGGTCAGCGCAAGGAAACGCCGAGGACCTGGAAGGACAGCAGCGGGCAATTCACCCTGCAGGCCACGCTGGTCTCGCAAAGCGGTGGCAACGTTGTGCTGCTGCGTACCGACAAGCAGCAGACCACACTTCCACTCGGTCAGCTCAGCTCTGCGGATCAACAATATGTGCAGAACCCGGCGGTTCCGAACAATCTCAAGTGCGTTGACCTGTCCGACATGAAGGGGCAGCTGCCACTGGTCGCGATGCAGACGACGCAGGTATTGCGGCGCAGCGAGCCCTGGGAATTCAGCACCTGGACTGCGACACCGGGCAAGCAGGACAGCGTCGGGTATCCCTCCGTCGTTCGCAACGATCGGGGACTGAATGCGGATGGCAAGTACTATCTCTACTATGCCCACCACGATCCCACCTCGGGTATCGGCTGCGCGATTGGCAACAGCATTACAGGGCCTTACAGCAAGCTCAAGCAGATCGATCCGGGCCGCGAGCACAGCATGGTCCTGGTGAATCCGCATTCGCCAGGCAAGGTAGGCGACCCCTCTCACTATTCCAGCCCCTCGGTCGTCTGGAACGAGGATGAACAGCTGTGGTTCATGTACTTCCATTACTACAACCACTTTCACACTGCCTGGGAAAACGACCCCAACTTTCCGGGCGGCGGTAACCAGATGACCGCCCTGGCGACATCGCCCGATCTCTCCTCCCACGAGTGGACCGTGCTCAAGGACAAGACGATTGGCCAGGTCAGCGTGCATGACATTCTCCCCGTGATGGCGACGACGCGCGAGGAGTGGATGTACGGCACGTCGTCCTATCACAGCGTCCAGCGGTTACCGACAGGTGAGTGGATTTCGTTCATGCGTGGCACCGATAATGCCGGCCTCTGCAGCGTCGGATTCGCCCGCTCCAAGGACGGCAGAAAGTGGGATTTCTTTCCCCAAAATCCGAGGATTCGCCCCATGGCTGGCACCGATACAGCCCTGGGGATTTACCGCCCCGGCTTTATTGGCTACCTCGGAATCGATTCGACCGGCAAACATCGTTACCTGGTCGTCTGGTCCGAAAGTCGCAAGGGAGCAGATGTGCCGCGAGTCCAATATGGATACACTTACGACTTCATCAAGATCACGCCCGACCCGCGGGGTTTTGCCGAGTGGAGTGGCGGCGATGGCCTGATCAGCCCCTGGCGAGAAGGTGACAAGCTGTACCTGTTTGCCAGCAAGAAGCTGCACGTGCTGAAGATCCCCGGTGGTTTCCGTTAGCCGCAGTCGCAGCCCCAACAGGTCCGGCTAAATTCGGAAAACCATGCAGTCATTTCATCCCAGTCCAGAGCGAGTCATACCATGTTGAGATCGCAGCTCACGTCGATCAGTTCCAGCCGTCGTCTCTGTGCGACGCTGGCGTCCCTCTGCTGGTTGCTGACAGCCGCACTGACCGGCACGGCCCGTGCTGATGACGCCGACATCCAGCACTCCTTTCTTGGCCTCGGCAAGGCGAACCGGGCCGTCATCATTGCCGAGGATGGCAGTCTGGAGTGGAAGTTCGATATGCCGGCCAGCGATGGCTGGGTACTGGACAATGGCAACGTCCTGCTGGCACTCTATCCGACCGAACGTTTTCCCAAGGGTGGCGTGGTGGTGGTCGACCGCAAGACCCGCAAGACCGTCTTCGAGTACCAGGGACAGCAGAGCGAGATCAGCACAGCTCAGCCGCTGGATGGCGGCACGTCATTCCTGGTCGCAGAATTGGGTCCGCAGCCACGAGCCCTGGTGATTAACCGCGAGGGAACGATCACCAAGAGCATGCCACTTCAATGTCAAACCAAAAACTTCCACATGCAGACTCGCATGCTCCGAGTGCTGCCCAACGGCAACTATATCGCACCACACCTGCTGGACTTTGCCGTTAAGGAATACGATCCGGACTCCGGAAAAGTCCTGCGTACATTTCCAACCGACGACCGTGGACGCGACAAGCGTGACTGGCCCTTCACTGCCATCCGCCTCAAAGATGGTAACACGCTGATCGGCTGCACCAATGGAAATCGCATTATCGAAGTCGACGGGCAGGGGGAGATCGTCTGGAGTGTCGACAACGAGGACATTGGCGAGACGCTCTTCGATGACGCCTGCGGTGCCCAACGGCTGCCGAATGGTAACACCGTGATTACCAGCTACCACAGCTCGGGGGACCGGGTGAAGTTGTTTGAAATCACGCGCGAGAAGAAGGTCGTCTGGCGGTACTCTGGCATGAAGGCTGGATTCCATCACTTCCAGATCCTCACGACCAATGGCACACCGCAGCGCCAGAACGGCTGGAAGTAAGCTCCGCGACTGATCGGACCAGCGACCGCCTAGCCAAATAACCCCAGCAGCGGTTTGGCAGTTGTCAGCGGGAACGGTCGGCCCGAGTGGTCGATCAACTCAGTTGAGGCAGAAACACCGAGGGCGTGGTAGATCGTGGCAGCCACCTGTTCGGGACTGACCGGGTCGCTGGCCGGGTAGGCGGCAATCGAATCGGATGAGCCGTGGACCAGCCCTCCACGGATACCGGCACCCGCCAGAGTGATGGAAAAACAGCCAGGCCAGTGATCTCGGCCCGCCTTGGCGTTGATCTTGGGTGTGCGACCAAACTCGCCAATGATCGCCACCAGCGTCTCCTCCAGCAGGCCTCGCTGTTGCAGGTCCTCGAGCAATGCCGAGTAGCCCAGGTCGAAGGCTGGTAGCAGCTTCTTGTGCTTGCCAAAGTTATCGGCATGGGTGTCCCAGTGATCTGCCACTCGCGCCTCATAGTCCCGTGACCAATTCACAGTCACCAGCCGTACGCCGGATTCAACCAGTCGACGGGCCAGCAGGCATCCCTGGCCAAAGGATGTCATCCCATAGCGTTCACGCACAGTTCGCTTTTCGCGATCCAGGTCAAAGGCCCGCACGGCCCTGGGCGAGTTGAGCACGCTGAGTGCCTTGGCCTGGTAGTTACTGGCATCGCGGACCGCCTGCACATGATCCAGCTTTGTCCTGAGCTGGTCCAGTCGACTCAACAGCGAAGCGCGACGGTCCACGCGTTGGGACGAGATACCGCCTGCCACCGGCAGCGGATTGAAACCAGGTCGGGAAGGGTCATCGGTCACAAACATTGGATCGTACTGGCGTCCAATGAACCCGGCAAAGAAACCCGGAAAGATGTGGCCGCTGGGAATCTCGTTGCCCGGTGCATTCAGGCTAATCCCGGCCGGCAGCAGACCAGGCTGCTGCTCAAGCAGGTTCATGGTGGCGCCGAAACAGGGAAAGTCGTCCGCCAGGTTGGTGGGGTTGGTGTTGGGGCGACGATGCCGCATACCGGTCTGCATGTAATGCATCGCCACGGTATGGGTGCTGTCTGGATGAGTCACGCTGCGGACAAGTGCGAACTTGTCTGCCAGCGCCGCGGTGCGCGGAATGTGTTCACCAAAGTGCGTGCCTGGCACGCTCGTACTGATCGGATTGAATGGCCCACGTAGATCCACCGCAGCGTTCGGCTTGAGATCCCAGATATCCTGGTGGGCGGGGCCGCCAAACATGAAACAGAAGATACAGGATTTGGCCCGGCCGAAGGTGCCCCCGCGACCCTGCGAGGATTCATCCGCCTTGAGCAGTTCCGGCAACATCAGCCCCATCGAGCTCAGTCCGCCAGCCCGCAGCCACTCACGGCGGGTGGTGCCATCACAAACACGGGATAATCGACCACCCAGAGAATACATGTGCTATCCATCAGGAGTATATCGCCACTGCTAGCGAGGTTATTGTACAACGCATTTGTAACGTGCAGGACATCCCGCCTGTCGTGACGGTCAAACAAGTGCCAAGCTGATTCAACCCGCAACAGCGGTGTTGGCCAGCTGCCAGCACCACGATATCTTGAAAACGTCGACGAAGTGTTATCAGCCAGGTTTTGTACAGCGAGTTACCTGTAGCCATGAAAAATCAAACCATCCTGTTGGCGGCGATCGCGACCCTGCTGCCGTGTTTCATCACGACAACGCAAGCAGTGGAACGAAAACCAATCGAAATCAGCCAACAGTTAATGTTGAAATCAACACGGCCGACCATCGACAAAGCCAAGCTTGGCAGTTTTATTGCCGACGCCAGGAACTGGACAAGAATCTGGACACTGTTACAGCCAGGCAAGGACGCTCCCAAGTTCGACTTCAAAAAGTCGCTGGTGCTTGTCCATATTCGCGACGCGGCTGACCCAAATCGTCACCGCTTCAACGCGATCCTGAACGAGGGCAACGCCGAGTTGATGGCACTCAGCACGCGTATCGGTTTTCAACGGTCCGAGAATGTAACGATCACATTTCACGCAGTGTCACGGGAGGGAATCAAGGCTGTCAAAACCTGGGACATCAAACAGAAGAAGTTTCGTCTCGAGTCAATTACTGGCGCAGCGAACAAGAAGTCTGCCAAAGTCACGGTTACCGTCGTTCTGCCCGAAAAGGTCGGCTCATTTGAAGGCCGCACGCTCGACGTCCGACTCTATGAATTCGACCCGCTGCTAGCGGACGTCGGCGCTACGCTCATCGACCAGGCTGAAAGAAAGTCGATGTCACATCAAGCAGGCAAGGAAACGAAACTAACTCTCGAACTGGGAAAGGACGGGCAGATCAAACCTCGCCGATCCTACTATCTAACGCTGTTCTACCTGGACGGGAAACAGCGAACGCATATGGGTGAGAAGGACGGTAAGCGAGGACTAGCCAAGGTACTGACCGACAACAATCCTCGTTCTCTCAAGATGATCGTCCGGCCGGTCAACTAGGCAGCAGTCACGTGCTGTACCGCTGGCACGTCTCCAATCACGGAACCGCCCCGTGCCAGAACCCCTACCAACTTTACCGGCCAAGACAAATCTCGACCATCCTCGGCACAGCGATGCGGGCCTGCTCTTCTGGGCTGTGCTGGCAACCGGTATGGCAGGCGGTCTGGGCTGGGGTATCCGTGGCCAGTTTGGACATGAATCGGGAGCCATGATTGCGGGGGCACTGACCTCGCTGACGCTGATCCTGCTGTTCGCACCACGGGCCTCCGTACTCAAGGCCGCCCGGGCAGTCGCCTGGAGATGGACAATTTGCCAAGTTCAGTCGCTTGATGTACAGTGCGCCGGTCATCCGTCTCGGCTGGTAGGTGATCAGCAAAAGTGGCCAGCGCACCACGTGGGGTTCTCCGATGGTCAGCATCTACGAGCTCAAGTCTCGTTTCCAGGGCATACTTCGACCTGCCACACGCCTGCTGGCACGACTTGGCATTACCGCCAGCCAGGTCACCCTCTTTGCCACCCTGCTCTCAATTGCGATGGGAAGCTGTCTGGCAGCCTGGCGGGAAGAATCCTGGCCTCTGTTACTGATCCCTGCCATGCTATTCCTCCGCATGGCGCTGAACGCGATCGATGGCATGCTGGCTCGCGAACATGACATGAAGTCAAACCTGGGTGCGATCCTGAATGAACTGGGCGACGTGATCTCCGATTCCGCTCTCTATCTGCCACTGGCACTGGTCGATGGATTTCGGCCCGAGTTAGTCGTGGTCGCGGTCCTGCTGGCGGCAATCACAGAATTGACCGGAGTCGTCGCCGTTCAGATCGGGGCCAGCCGGCATTACGAAGGGCCGATGGGAAAAAGTGACCGGGCCTTCGCCTTCGGCCTGATCTGCCTGCTGGTCGGCTGTGGCGTTTCCACCGGCCAGTGGCTGGACATCGCCCTGGGCGTGATTATCTTCCTGCTACTGGTCACCGTCCTGAACCGAGCCCGCCAGGCACTCAAGGAGGTGGGCTGATGGGATTCATGGACCTGCAGCCCGTCGTGCAATGGTCGATCGGGGCCATTTTTTGCACGCTCATTCTGGCGTCAACGCTGCTCCTGATCCTCCGCGCGCTCAAGCCGAATGCCAACCTCAACGAGGTCCGTCAACGCATCAACTCGTGGTGGATCATGGCTGTAGTTTTCACGCTGGCGATGGTCGTCAACCGGACCCTGTCGATCGTCTTCTTCAGCTTTGTCAGCTTCCTTGCACTCAAGGAGTTTTTCTCGCTGATCCCCACCCGCCGAGCAGATCGCCGCATCCTGTTCTGGGCGTATGTCTCGATTCCACTGCAGTACTACTGGATCTGGATGGAATGGTATGGAATGTTCATCATCTTCATCCCGGTCTATATGTTCCTGCTGTTACCTGTCCGAATGGTGATGATCGGTGAGACGGATGGCTTCCATCGCTCAGCCGGCACGATCCACTGGGGCCTGATGCTGACCGTGTTCTGCATCAGCCACGCCGCCTTCCTGCTGATCCTCAAGCGGACGGACGCACCGGAGCTTCTGCCTGGCGCTGGCTATGTCCTGTTCCTGGTCGTACTGACTCAGCTGAATGACATCTGCCAGTTCCTCTGGGGGAAGTCCCTGGGACGCCGGAAGATCGTACCGCGAGTCAGTCCCGGCAAGACCTGGGCAGGGTTTCTTGGCGGAGTTGGCTCGACCGTATGTATCGCCTGGCTGGTGGGCCCGGAGCTGGTTGGTTTTAGCCCGCAACAGTCGATCGTCGCCGGACTCATCATTGCCGTGGCAGGGTTCGTTGGTGACATCAACATCTCGGCCCTCAAGCGTGACTTGCGGGTCAAGGACAGCGGCAGTCTGCTGCCGGGTCATGGCGGTATCCTCGACCGCATCGACAGCCTGACCTACACGGCACCGCTGTTCTTCCATTACCTTTACTGGTCATTCCCGTTCCACACGTTTGGCACCGGGCCAGGGTAGCGATGAACCATTTTCTCCGCATGCTGTTCTTTGCACTGTTTGTCCGACCGGTGCTGCTTGTGATCCTCGGGATGAACGTGCGACACCGGCAGCGACTGGTGAGTGACGGTCCGGCAATTCTGATTGCCAACCACAACAGTCATCTCGACGCAATCACGCTGATGTGCATGTTCCCGCTGAAGATGCTGCGCAAGCTGCGTCCGGTGGCCGCTCAGGACTATTTCTTTCGCAATGCCCCGCTCAAGTGGTTCGCACTCAAGATCATGGGCATCCTGCCGTTGGATCGCGAAGTCAAGTCAAAGCGAAAGAACCCACTGGCCGGTATTTACGAGGCACTCAAGCGGGGCGAAATCGTGATCCTCTTTCCGGAGGGCTCACGCGGCGAACCCGAGCAACTGGGCGAATTCAAAACCGGCGTTGCCCATATCGCCAAGCGGAATCCCGACGTCCCGGTGATCCCCATCTTCATGCATGGGCTGGGCAAAGCGCTTCCCAAAGGGGAGGCACTGCTGGTACCATTCTTTCTCGACATTTTTGTCGGCGAGCCGGTACAGTGGGACGGTGACAAGACACAATTCATGGAGCAGCTTTCATGTCAAATGACAGCACTGGCCGCCGAGGGAGATTTCCCCCCCTGGCAGTAAATGCCGTTTCCGCCGGATGGGGATTTGCCGAAGCGACATTTTTTTTCATCGTCCCGGACGTGCTACTGACGTGGTTCGCCCTGAGCTGTACCCGCAAGGCCAGCTGGGCCTGCCTCTGGACTGTCATCGGGGCCCTGCTGGGAGGAACCCTGATGTACAGCTGGGCAGCCCACAACGCGACCAGCGCCGAGGATTTCCTCGTCCGCATTCCAGCTATCAATGCCGAGATGGTCGAAAAAGTCGGGGACCAGGTTGAACAGGGTGGAACAAAATCACTGTTCCTGGGACCATTCAGTGGGCGGCCGTACAAAATCTATGCCGTCGCGGCTGGCGACCAGGACCAGGGATGGATTTCATTTCTGCTGATCAGTATCCCAGCCCGCCTGATTCGTTTCCTGCTGCTGTCCTGGCTAGTCGGCTGGCTTTGCCAGTGCCTGTTTACCCGGATGCCACTGCGAACCAAGCGACTTATCCATCTCGCCTGCTGGCTCACATTTTACAGCTGGCACTTCATGGCTACAGGCTGATAAAGGACTCGCGGAATCTGACAGATTGTCGCCAGTGCAAGCCGCACCGTGCGCTAAGCGACTTACAATGACACGGTCTGATTCGGCCAGCCTCACTCAGTAAACCACGTGGCAACTGTGATCGTACGATCTTTAGTTCAGCTCCAGGCATTGCTCCTGCTGCTGCTTTCCGCCAGCAGCGTCCCGTCTGCCGAACCGACGCTGCCCGCCACACAGCCACTCACGATCAAGCAGCCCATCGATGAGATCATGGTGGCCGGCATCCAGCGATACTGCCTGCGTGAGATCGCCAGGGCAGAGCAACTTCGCAACCGGATATGGGAGCGCTACCATTCGCTGGCGGGCGGGCACAAGTCGATCATGGCCCGCACACGCAAGCGGCTGATGTCCCGTCTAGGAGTCGTCGATACGCGATTGACGGCCAGCCGGCCGGGTCGCCAGGATTTCACGCTGTTGACCGACACCCCACTTGCAGTCGGCCAGGGCGTCAGACTTCACGCCGTCCGCTGGGTCGTATTGGACGGCGTTACCGCCGAGGGCCTGCTGCTGACGCCACAACGACCGCGAGCCGCTGTCGTCGCCCTGCCCGACGCCGATTGGTCACCGTCGGAATTCTGCGGACTGACCGGACAGCTTCCTCGACAACTGCAACTCGCCCGGCGATTGGCAAACGCCGGCTGCCTGGTCGTGATCCCGACCCTGATCAACCGCAGCGACGAGCATTCGGGCCATCCGGCTGTCGCCTTTACCAACCAGCCACATCGGGAATTCCTTTACCGGCAGGCCTTTGAAATGGGTCGTCATCTGATCGGTTATGAAGTCCAGAAGATCCTCGCGGCCGTGGACCTGTTCGAGCAACTGCCGAGCAGCGACAAGCAGTTGCCGATCGGGGTGGTCGGCATCGGTGAAGGAGGGCTACTGAGTCTCTACGCCGCTGCCCTCGATCCCCGCATCCAATCGACACTGGTCTCTGGATATTTCCAACAGCGAGATGAGATCTGGCAGCAGCCGATCTATCGCAATGTCTGGGGACTACTCAACGAGTTCGGCGATGCCGAACTGGCTGGCATGGTGATGCCGCGTGGCATAGTGATTGAGGCCGCTGCCGCCGTCGAAGTCGCCGGACCGCCAAAGCCGCGACCCGGCCGCCGCGATTGTGCTGCTCCAGGACGAATCGTCAACTGCAAGCTCAGCTCGGTCGAAGCAGAATTCAAAAAGGCGGTAGCACACTTCCAGCGCTGGGGCCAGGAAGACCGACTGGTACTCGCCGTAAGCGGCGACAGTGGCACGGGTCCCGCCGGCACCAACGTCGCTCTGACAGCCTTCCTCGATCATCTCGGCATCAATGATCTCCCGGCCGAAGATCGCTCCGACTGGGAATTATCCGAGTCCCTTGCGGCGCGATCGATGATCAGCGACCAAGCCGAACAGGATCGACAGCAGCGGCAATTCGTTCAGCTGCAGGACCACGTACAGTTGCTGATCGAGCGAAGCGATGACGTACGAGCCACGTCGTGGCAACTCGATGCCAGCAATCCTGCCGAGGCGGCCGAGCAGCTGAGGGCTCAACGCCGGACTGTTCATCGTGACCTGATTGGCATGCTGACTGAGAAACGCCTGGCGGCCAATCCACGATCTCGCCTGCTGTTGGAAACCGAAGACTTTGTTGCTTACGAGATCATGCTGGACGTCCTGCCAGACGTGATCGCCGGAGGCATTCTCTTGATGCCCAGCGACATCCAGCCGGGAGAGCGGCGTCCGGTTGTCGTCTGCCAGCACGGCCTGGAAGGGACGGCAATGGATACCATCAGCAGCGATCCCCGCAGCTATCGACTCTACAAGTCGTTCAGCAGGCAGCTGTGCGAGCGAGGCTTCATCGTTTACGCGCCACAGAACCCCTACCGGGGCCTGGATGAGTTTCGTGTGATCCAACGAATGGCCAACCCCGTGGGACGATCGCTGTTCAGCTTTATCATCAGCCAGCACGAACAGACAATCGACTGGCTCAGTTCGCTGCCGGAGGTCGATCCCAGCCGGATTGCCTTCTATGGACTCTCTTACGGAGGCAAGACGGCCATGCGAGTGCCTCCGCTGGTCAAGCGATACTGCCTCTCAATCTGTTCAGGCGACTTCACGGACTGGCCACGGGTGATTGCTACCAACAGCGATCCTCATGGCTACATTTTCACTCGAGAGTACGAGATCTTTGAATGGAACCTGGGGCACGTGGCCAGCTATGCTGAGCTGGCAATGCTGATGACGCCCCGACCCTTCATGGTGGAACAGGGGCTGCGGGACGGTGGTACACCGGTGGAGTGGGTTAAGCGGGAGTATGAAAAGGTCCGCCGTCACTACAACCAGCTAGGCATCGGCGAGCAGACCGAGATCGAGTTCTTTGACGGGCCGCATACGATTCACGGCGTCGGCACTTTTCGCTTCCTTCACAAGCACCTCGCTTGGCCGGCAACAACCCCCTGAGCCGCGACCAGTTGCCGCCCGGCGGATCGACGCTTCAGTAGGGTCGGCCTGCCTACTTGGCAGGAGTCATCTGGTAGTCAATCGAGAAGGCCTCGGCAGCGTCGTTGTTCAGCTTGTCCAGCAGCGGTGAATAAGTGATCACCTGGATCCTGTTTTCGGCCGGTATGAACTTCAGCGACCGCAGCCAGCCATCGCCGCCGTTGGGCAGTCCCTGGTAATCGGTGAGCATTTCGGTCACCTTGCCGCCCGCATCATTCTTGCTGGTCTGAAGTCCGACTCCCAGCACATGCCCGCTGATGACAAAGAAGATGTTGGGTTGCTTGCGGATCAGTTTCTGCCACATCTGTTCACCGCTGTTGCCAGCGACTTTATATGACGTCGCACAGCCGGTATCCCGACCGGTGCGCCGCATATAGCAGTGAGTCGCCACGATCACCCGGTGATGGGGATATTTCTGGCAGATGCCGGCAGCCCATTCGAGCGTTTCATCGCGCGGGGCAAACTCCAGGCTGATCACCATGAACTTCAGCCCAGCTCCTTCAAAGAAGCAGTAATTGTTGTCGTTGGTGGTCCCCATGTGGCCGCCGTACCACTTGCGATCCTGGAAACGACGAGGTGAAAAGAACTCGTTGTAGAGCGTGGTATTGCGATCCTTGACTACCATATCGTGATTGCCGGGAACCATGCTGTAGGGGACCACGCCATCGAGGATCTGCATGGCACGGTGGGCGTTCTCCCATTCGCTCTTGACCGTCGGCGTCTGCACGATGTCACCGAGGTGAATCGCGAACTTGATGTTATCCGCCTTGAGCTGTTTGCGGATCCAGAGCGTCTGGGAGACGTAGGTCTCCGGGTACTTCTCCGCATAGTTTTGCGTGTCTGGCAGGAGGACAACACTAAAGCTCTTTTCAGGGGCCTTGGCGTCCTCGGCCTGCAGATCCAATTGAGGGACCAACAGCAGTGCCAGCAGACAGACGTACAACAGTTTTCTTCGCGACAGCTCAAACATGGGATGCGTCTCCAGGATTGTTCCAGTTGGACACCCACAGGATAGAGGATTGCTGATCTGCGTGCAGCCAAGAGGCAACTTGTCGGCAGAACCGCGAGCCAGGCAGAAACTCGGCAGGCAGGGGAGGTTGCGGTACAACTAGGGGACGTTCAACAGCAATCAGCTCCAGCCAGGGACCTCTTCAGATGGCAGCCAGAACGACAGCGGGTAGCGGAATTGATCGACGTGGCTTCCTCAAGCAGGGAACAGCCGGCCTCTCGCTGGCTGGTCTATCAAGCAGCCTGGCTGCGACGGCCAAGCGGCCACCGCTGCGTATCGGTCTGAACGCCGATCCTCATCTGCTGGGCCGCAGGGCAGCTGGCAATGAGGCGAATTTCAAGAAGTTCGTCGAGCAGATGAAGGAGTTCAAGCCGCATTGTGCTTTCGACCTGGGCGACTTTGGCTGCCAGATCGCCGAAGGCCAGACAACTCAGCAGATGCATGATGGTCAGCTGGAGGCCTTGAAGCACCATGTCAGTGTGTTTGCCCAGTTATCCTGTCCGCGTTACCATGTGATCGGCAATCACGATGTGGGATGGCTTAAGGGGGGTGAAGAGAAGATCACGCCTGCAGACCTGATCGGGCGCGGGCATGCGGGCGAGGATATTACCAAGGACGAGTTCCTGGCTGCGACCGGCACACCGCATCGTCATTACTCATTTGATGTCGACGATATTCACTTCATCGTGCTCGATGGCAACAACGCGGCCGACGACTCCTCACCGCCTGCCGGCCACGACGGACTGACTGGCGGCTATTTTATCGACAAGGCGCAAAAGAAGTGGTTGGCTACTGACCTGGCCAACAATCGCCAGAAGCCAAAAATCGTCTTCTGTCACGAGGAACTTCATCACACACCCGAAAAGGGCTCAGGCCAGGGCGGCGACACGCCCTTCGTTGCGGTCGGCAAGCAAAACTCCTATGTCGACAATGGCTGGGAGATTCGCTCAATGCTTGCCGAGGATGGCCGTGTGTTGGCCTGTTTCTTCGGTCACAAGCACCGCAATCGATGGACGGTATACGACAAGACCCACTACATCACGATGGCCGCCACACACTGGGAATGCAGCTTTGCTGCTATCACGATCGGCAGGACATTCGACATCCAGGGGTACGGCGGCCAGCGGTCGTACCAGCTGCCATTGCCATCCTGGCTGGCCGGGTCATAGCGACGGTGGCTACATGTCCAAGTTCAGTGACGAGATCAGCTGCTTTCCATTGCGTTTCGTCACGGTAATCAAGAGCTTGTTGCCGTTTGGCGCTTTAGCAGAAACCACCGTGCCAGAGGGACTTTCGCTGACGACGGTCCAGTTGCTCAATTTACTCGCGTCGGCACCCGTTCCCGTGAACGATTGGGAGAAACCAATCAGGAATCCCTTGCGGAATTCAGCCCGGTCCGTTTCGCTGGTCATCGACTGGTAGATCGGCCCCACGTCCTGTCCAACAGCTGTAAAATTCTCCCAGTCAATGTAATCCTCCGCTGACGAATCATTGTTTGACATGGCGGCAAATGCCTTCTTCGCAAATTCAGCATCTGCGCCGGCTGGTCCCGAGCATCCTGGCAGCACGGCAAGGCTCATGAGCCAGACAGCGACAACGGCGATCCTGGTATTCTTCATTTCGACATTCTCCGATCATTCATAAGACTGCAGGTAGTGATTGTGCCTGTTGGCTGGCTCAAATGAGTACAGGCTGGCCCGTTCAAGGTGAAAACGCAGCTTGATTGCCCGTGCCTGCAGGAGCTGGCAATTCGGGTTCTTGTTCCAGGTCAGCACGTGCTGCACGCTGTCCGTCATGATAACTGCACAGTCATCGCTGCTGAAGCCATCGATCACCTCTCCTTCCGCATCGAGCGCTTCGACCCGGATCGTGCCCCCTTCGGCATTGGCGTTCACGATCAACGTGTCGCCCAGGAAGACAAACGGTTTGGTGGTCATGCTGCCCAGCTCGTCGGCCTCGACCGAGACAAAGCCATCAACGCGGATGGTGGCCAGCCCAACTCCTTTGGCCGGAGGCCTGGCATCCGGATCCAGCTTGGGTGGATCGCCGCTCCAGGTCCACCAGTGCTTGGCGTTGCTTCCCGAGTAGTAAAAGTAGAGCTTGTCACCAACCCGGATTGGCTGGGGTGTGTAATAGGGCGTGATGTATCCCCAGTCCCACTCCTTGTCCTTCTCGCCATAGGGCAGGAATGTTGCCTGCTGAGTGGCATTGGACCAGTCGCGATCTTCATCCAGTGCCTGTTTCGAGATAGCTCCTTCACCGCCGACACGTGACCAGGCGACACCGTCACGGCTGAAGGCCAGTTGCAGGTCCTGGCGATCTGTCCAGGGCTTGTCAGCTGGAATCGGCTTGAGTGACTCATTGTGATATGTACCGATCAATCCCAGGTAGACGCCGTCATAAGGCAGCGGGGCCATCTGGTAGAACTGGGTTTGTTGATGAGCATCCATCCTGGTCCGTCGCAGCACGGTTACCTTCGGTGACCAGTTGAGAAAGTCCGCACTCTCTGTGCGGCTGATGAGCCGGGTGTTTGGTGGTCCAAATCTGAGGATCGCTACATACCGTCGTGAGCGAAAGTCCCAGAAGGGGCAGATCTGT
>CAUZOB010000104.1:0-17081 GCA_963581185.1 Planctomycetota bacterium
GTCTTTCACCTGCTGGGGTTTGCTCCGCAGACCGATATTCACGACCCCTTTGGTCGGCCGATTCCAGTCAGCCGTGGTCGCGTGATTTCAGAGATCCTTTAGGAGATCGCGGGGATGGTGTCCAGGACGGAACTCAAGAGCAGAGTCTGCGCCGAGATCGATCGGTCCCGCGAGAGTATTGTCTCGGTCGGCGAGACGATCATGGATGCTCCCGAATTGGGTTTCAAGGAGTTTTCCACAGCGGATCGCGTCCGCGAGACGTTTGATGAACTGGGAGTCCAGTTCCAGGACGGTCTGGCGATCACCGGCGTCAAGGGTATTCTCCGGGGCGCCAAGCCGGGCCCAACCATCTGCTTGATGGGAGAATTAGATGCCCTGCAGGTACCCGACCACCCACGCGCCGACCCGCAGACCGGTGCGGCGCACGCCTGCGGCCACAATGCCCAGGTAGCAGGTCTGATGGGAGCGGCGATGGGCCTCGTCCGCTCCGGAGTGTCAGACGAGTTGGCTGGCAACGTCGTCTTTTTTGCTGTTCCAGCTGAAGAGTACGTGGAGATCGATTACCGGATTGGACTGGTCAAGCGAGCAGAGATTTCATTTCTGACGGGCAAGCAGGAGTTGATTCAGCTGGGGCATTTTGATGATATCGATCTGGCGATCATGATCCATTCGACCAGCCCGGATGTGTCGGATGGCTGCATGGGATTGGCGCCATCCAGTAACGGCTTTGTGGCCAAGAATATCCGCTTCCTGGGCAAGGCATCGCACGCTGGCGGATCTCCAGACAAGGGCATCAATGCACTCAATGCGGCCCAGCTTGCACTCAGTGCCATCAATGCCCAGCGAGAGACTTTTCGGGATGAGGACTGCGTGCGGGTGCATCCGATCATTACCAAGGGTGGTGACCTGGTGAACATCGTGCCGGCCGAGGTAACGATGGAGACCTATGTTCGTGCCAAGTCGGCGGATGCTATCCTCGATGCGTCGGCCAAGGTGGACCGGGCATTGCGTGGTGCAGCGATCGCGATCGGCTGCCGGGTAGAAATTGAAACCGTGCCGGGCAACCTGCCACTGCGAAATGACGACGGCCTGGCAGAGCTCTTCCGTGAGAATGCAGGCGAACTGTTTGGGTCGGAGAATTACCGCGATTATGGCCATGCGGGCGGGTCCACTGATGCTGGTGACCTGAGTCACATCATGCCGGTGTTGCACCCGGTGATGACTGGCGGAGCGGGGACACATCACCAGACCGACTGGTGTATTGCCGATCACGACGCCGGCTATGTTGCTCCGGCCAAGACGCTGGCAATGATGGCAATTGACCTGCTGGCCGATGACGGTGCGGTTGCCCAGTCGGTGCTGGGAAGTTTCCAGCCGGCACTCTCGAAAGCCGAATACCTGTCGAGACAGCAGGCGGTCTTCAAGACTGAGATCTTTGGCGCCGATACGTCTGCAGGCTGAAACGTGTGATGTCTCCGATGAGACTATCCAAACAGGTCCTGGTAGACCTGCTCGTTAAAACCTACCACCAGGGTTTTCCCCTTTCGCAGCACCGGCGCCCGCAGGTTACCGGTCGGGCCGACCATCAACTTTCTCAGCAACTCATCGTTAACGCTGTCCGTGCGCAGATTGAGCGTGGTGACACGCGTGCCGCGCATTGAGTGAATAACATTAACCGTCTGGGCCAGGGCGAGTGCATCGTCGGCACCCAACCTGTCTTTCTTGGCATTCACTTCTTCTCGAGCTGTAATCTCTGCTTTGGCAAGAAACTCTTGCGCCTTGATACAGGTCTGTCAGCCAGGTCGCTGGTAACTCCAGTCGATTGTCGCCATCGTGGTACTCCAGTGGTCTGCCGAATCTGCCAGATTAATCAGAGGGTGGACCCGTTGGCTGGCCCGAGGGACAGCAATCTGCCGGACAGACATCGTGGCCCGGCCCGCGCTCACCGAGGCTGAGTTGATCGCTGCTGGAGATCCGTTCCAGGCTCAAATCACAAATCATGCGGATGAACCTGGGGTCGGTGCCAGCGGTCGGGGTCCGTAGCATCCTGATGCCAAGTTGATCGCATTTCTGCTGAGCCTCGGTGTCGAGGTCAAAGAGGACCTCCATATGATCGGAAGTAAAACCGATTGGACAGACGATCACGTCGGTCGTGTTGCCCTCGCGATGTAGATGGTGAAGATGGTCGCAGATGTCCGGCTCCAGCCAGGGCTGAGTCGGCGGGCCGCTGCGGCTCTGGTAAACCAGTTGCCAGCGAAGCTGGGGGACTGTCTCCGCAACAAGGCCGCAGGCATCCTCGAGTTGTGCCTGGTAGGCGCAGCCGTCAGCCATGCCGGTCGGGATGCTGTGTGCTGTATAGACCACCACCGTTGTCGGATGTCGAGAATCGTCAATCTGCTGGGCCGCCGACTTAAGGCTGTCCCGCATTGGCTCGATAAAGCCAGGATGGTTGTAAAATGTCCGCAGCTTGTCGATCTGCGGAGCGCCGTCACCGACTTCGCGCCTGGCCTGCTCAATATCACCCAGGTATTGCCGACAGCTCGACCAGGAACTGTAAGCTGAGGTGACGAATGCGAGTGCTCGCTTGATCCCATCATCTCGCATCTGCCGAAGGGTGTCCGCCAGCATTGGGTGCCAGTTGCGATTGCCCCAGTAAACTGGCAGTTGTAGCCCGGCGGTCGCCAGCTCAGTTTGGAGAGCAGAAACGAGCGCCCGACAGTTCCCGTTGATAGGGCTCACACCGCCGAAAGCCTGGTAGTGCTCAGCAACTTCTATCATCCGTTCGACCGGTACGTTACGACCGCGCAGCACATTCTCAAGGAAGGGAATCACGTCCTCCGGACCCTCCGGGCCACCGAAAGAAATGACCAGCAGCGCGTCATAGTCAGTCTGGATGTCCGACATACTGCTGTGGCCGATAGGGAGATGCATCAGGTCAAAACGAGGACTGCCGCGTCACAGCGCAGAAAAGTTCTACACGTGGTATAGAAAATCAGCGGCGAGTTGTCGAGCGTCTGTGGCATAGCGACTGGCGATGATTAATGCAGCCTGGTTCTGCTACAATGCAGTTTACTGCGGAGCCCGGACTTCAGCTGTCGATAAATACTTTGAACCAGCTCGCAGTGGATTGAACCAAGAGGCGGCAGGCCAATGCCCTCGCAAAAGTTAACTCGTCGTTCCATGCTACAAGTGGGCTATTCCAGCACGCTTGGCCTGGGGATGGCGTCATTGTTGGAAAGCAGGAAGGCCGCTGCAGCGAGCAAGGCCGCCCAGGAATCCGGCAAGTCAGTGCTGATTATCTTCCTGACTGGTGCTGCCAGCCATCATGAGACTTTTGACATGAAGCCGGATGCGCCGGCGGAAATCCGCGGCGAGTTCAACGTGACACAGACCAGCGTGCCGGGATTGCATGTCAGCGAGCACCTCCCGAAGCTGGCCGCCATGGCTGAGAAGTATGCCGTGATTCGGTCATTCACGCACAAGGACAACAATCACTTGATGTCGACGCATCATGTGTTGACGGGTCAGAGTCAGCCGGGCGGTTTCTTTGACAAGGTGGCATCACGGACCGATTGGCCCTCCTACTCGTCCGCCCTGGCCTACTTGAAACCGAGGAACGATGGCGTACCGAGTGGCATTAACCTGCCCACCTTCCTGCTGCAGGGACCACTTACATGGCCGGGCCAACATGCAGGCCTGCTGGGGCCGAACTACGACCCCTGGCAGATTAGCAGCGACCCGAACAAGGATGACTTCAAAGTCGATAGCCTGGCGCTGGCACCGGGGCTGGATGTCGACCGAATCAGCAATCGCCATGCTTTGCTCACCAGCTTGAATCAACAACGCGACCGACTCGCCAGTACTGCTGCAGCGCAACGGATGTCGAGTGAGCAGGAGTTGGCCTATTCCATCCTGACTTCCAGCAAGCTGTCGCAGGCATTCAAGATGCAGCAGGAGTCGAAAGAGATGCGGGACCGTTATGGTCGACACACAACGGGTCAATCACTCTTGTTGGGCCGACGACTGATCGAGGCCGGTGTGCCGGTTGTGCAGGTCAATATTGGCCGGGTGCAGACCTGGGACAGTCACTCGAATATATTTCCCACGCTCAAGGATAAGCTGCTGCCCCCGCTGGACCAGGGAGTGTCAGCCTTGCTCGCGGATATGGAAGATCGAGGGCTGCTGGAAGACACCTTTGTGATGATGTTCGGTGAGTTTGGACGGACGCCGAAAATCAACAAGACCGCAGGACGAGATCACTGGGGGCCATGCTTCTTTGGCGTCTTCGCTGGCGCTGGCGTCCAGGGTGGTCAGGTGATTGGTAAGTCCGACAAACATGCCAGCTACCCGGTCGCAAATCCCTACTCGCCAAATGACCTGGGTGCGACCGTCTACCAGGTGCTCGGTTTGCCCGCCGATGCCGAGGGTATCGATCGCTTTGATCGACCCGTCCGGCTGAATCACGGTACAGCGATCAGGCCCTTGTTCAGTGGCACTACGAGCTAACGACTGACCATGGCTGCCGATCAGGATTTGATGGAAATGGACACGCTGTATCTGGACATCTTCAGTGGTATCAGTGGCGACATGTTCCTCGGCGCCATGATCGATCTGGGCATTGAATTGCCGGCCCTGGAAACGGAGTTGGCGCGGCTTGGACTGGATGGCTATCAGCTTGAATGTGGTCGCCAGAGCCGGTCGGGAATCGAGGGAGTCAAGCTGGATGTGCAACTGGATTCCAGCCCAGCGGAAGTTTCAGATCAGCACGATCACAGCCATGACCATCATGATCACCACCACGATCATCATGATGCCGGACTCAGCCATGATCACGATCATGCCGAGAGCCGGGATTTTTCCCAGATCAAGGAGATGATTGGCAGCAGTTCGCTGTCCGAGTGGGTCAAGGAGAAGTCGATTGCGGTGTTTCACCGGATCGCAGTTGCGGAGGGCAAGATCCACGGGCATCCCCCGGACGAGGTCCATTTTCACGAAGTGGGAGCTGTCGATTCGATCGTTGATATCGTGGGCGCCTGTATTGCTCTGGAGATGCTGGGCAAGCCGCGAGTGCTGGCGGCACCGGTCGTGGAAGGGACTGGCTGGGTCAACTGTGCCCACGGTCGTTTCCCAGTCCCCACGGCGGCCACGCTCGAGATCCTCGGAGCACGCGGTGTGGAAGTAACGCAGTGCGATGAGCCGCACGAATTGGTGACGCCGACGGGAGCCGCTATCCTGGCCGAATTTGCCGAGAGTTTCGCCCTGATGCAGGGTCTGGTTGCTCACAAGATTGGCTACGGACTGGGTACGCGTGATCACGCCAGTCGGCCGAATGTGCTCAGAGCCGTGCTCGGTGAAGTGGCTGCCGAGGCATGACGACGAGCTAGGTCTTCCTGGCGCTGGGTGGCCGGTAGACCTGGATTCGATTCTCGTTCGTTTCCAGGCTGGGTCCCCCGATTAACTCGATGCAGTACGGAATGGCTGGAAAGACAGCATCCAGGCACTCTCCGATTGCGCGGGGCTGACCAGGCAAGTTGACGATCAGTGCGCTGCCACGAATGCCGGCAGTTTGGCGGGAGAGAATCGCCGTGGGCACTTTCTCCAGCGAGATCTTCCGCATCAGCTCGCCAAAACCGGGCATCATTTTCTCACTCGCCTGCTGGGTCGCTTCCGGAGTCACGTCCCGTGCCGTCGGACCGGTGCCACCAGTGGTAATGATCAGGCAACAGCCGCTTTGATCGGCCAACTTTACCAGGCTGTCAGCGAGTTGCTCGACGTCATCCGGTACGATCACCGACTCTGGAGTCCAATCACAGTCGAGCACCTCGTCGAGATAGGCATGGATGGCTGGCCCGCCGCGGTCTTCGTATTCACCACGGCTTGCCCGGTCAGAGACAGTCACGATTCCGATGCGAATTTCAGTTGTCATCAGCTCTACTTTCTTTGTGGAGGCTTATCTCACCAGCATGCACGCCGGATTGTGACTGTCAACACGGGCGACGTGCCAGCTCGGATATTACTCGGCTGCAGAAGCTGCGGTACTTACAAAACACCAGAGGTTTCCCGCAAAGTCATGCACGTACACCGCTGGCCGACAACAAGAAAGGAAGTGGCCACAATAATCGTGGCTTTACTTTCTGGCTTGCAGGTGGTGGTGTCAAAGATGGCAGGGCCTATGGCAAGACCAACGACACCGGTGCAGTCGCCGTGAAGAACAAGGGTCACACGCATGACCTGCATGCCACACCTGCTGGGACTCGATCACGAACAGCTAACCTACCGCTATGCCGGTAGGGATTTCCGACTCACCGATGTCTTCGGTAACGTCGTGCACGATATCATTGCCTGACGATGCGCCGCTCTTCAGATCGGCAATGGCAGCACGAATGGCGCCAGGTCACTCTGAATCGGCCTCTGGCTGTGGGAAAGCCAGCAGCTGCACGCGTGAGTGGTTGCCAACGTAATTCCCGTCCTTGAGTGGCCGACCATTTCCATTGCTACCAGGGCTGGTTGTCGTTATTGCCAGCCGATCGCCAGAGGAATGGATGCTGATGTGGTGGCAATTTGAGAGATTGGTGGTCGTTGAGAATGGCTCCTTGTCGCCGCGCCGCAAGAGATGCAACTTGCCCTGGTTGGGATTGCCGCTGGTGGCTGCGATCAGGAAACCATCCACATGTTCCTGGATATGTTGAACATAGACGTCTGAGGCGGGCCCCAGTTCGATCGTCTCGACCAGCTGCTTCGTCTCCAGGTCAAAAACCAGCAGCAATGGTTCTCCCTGTACGTTGCCGCCGTTCTTGGGTCGCGTGCCACCGACATAGAGTTGTTTGCCGTCAAGCGAAAACAGCAGTGTGTGAACGCCGCCGACATCCTGCAGGCGTACCACCGAAAACAACTCGCTGGCGTCACATTCGCCAAGTGCCGCCAGCTGGTCCACCGACCAGAGCTTGACGCTGCCGTGAGCATCCCCGCTGGCAAATCGCTTGCCATCTGGGTGAAAGGCGCATTGATACAGATCGGCACCCTCGACGCTGCGAGTGCTGCGCAGTGTGCCATCCGCCGGGTTCCAGCTGCGAACCGTCTTGTCCCGGCCGACGCTGACCAGCGTTGAGGCGTCCTTATTGATGGCCAGCGATCGAATCCAGCCGTCATGGGCATCGTCCATCTGCCACTTCAGCTCGAGCTTGTCATCGGCGTAACCAAGGCACTGCAAACGCCCGAAGGAATCCGCGGTATAGGCGAGCTGTTCTGTTGGATGAAGTGCCAGTCCCTGGACCCAACCCTGATGGCTGTCGCTGGTTGCAACTTCGACCGGCTCCTCCGCCGTAATATCCCAGAGCCGGACGAGCGAATCGTAACCGCCTCCGATCAGTCGCGTGCCGGGGGGGGTGAACTGCGCTGCGTGCAACTGGCGCTGGATCGCCGCCACCTTGGCCGGCTTGGGCTCGTATCGCGCCTTTAGTTGTTCGGGTGTTAAGTCAGCGATCATGGTTTTATGTTCCGGCTGTAGCTAGGCCAGCAACTCCGTGATGGGTCCGCAGTCGTCGTGGGCAATCGGCAGCGGCTGGCCGTTGTTGTCATACTCTGTCTCGCCGGCGTTGATGCCCAGGGCATGGAACCAGGTATGGAAGAAGTGGCCAATGTCATGCTCTTCGGAATCTACAAAGGTTCCCAGGTCATTCGTCTTGCCAATCACAATACCGCGTTTGATACCCCGGCCGGCCATCGCAATCGACCACGCTTCCGGCCAGTGATCGCGGCCCACGTGGCCATTGATCCGCGGTGTGCGACCAAACTCGCTCATGGCAATCACCAGCACATTGTCCAGCATGCTGCGCTCGTCGAGATCTTTCATGACCGCGGAAAAGGCCTGGTCAAAGCGGGGCATCAGGCTGGCGTGGCCGTTGAAGTTGTCTCCGTGCGTGTCCCAGCCGTAGGAGTTGACTTTCACAAAAGTTACGCCTGCTTCGAGCATCTTGCGACCGATCAGCATGTCACGGCCCAGCGGAGTATCTCCGTACCGCGCCACATCCTTCGGGTCGGGGTCGTCAAACAGCTCGCGACGCCGCATCAGCGTTCTCGCTGTGTCAAAGACGAACTTCTGAGCATCTCTGGCCAGTGCCAGTCGGTTGCGAGCGAACCGTTCGTCTGCCAGCTCTCGCAGGCCATTTCGTACATCATCATGCGCCACGGTGACCGAGGGATGACGCAACAGGTTCGGAGGAGCCTGGCCCTCACCGATCGCCAGCGCCCCGTACTGCGGCCCGAGGAAGCCAGCATCTGTGAACTTGAAGCCACCGCTGCCGGGCTTGACCCACACATACGGTGGCAGACCGCTATCGCCTGGTCCGATCAGCTTGGCCACAGCCGAACCAAAATAAGGGTAGATCACACCGCGGTCTTTGGGGTCGCCGCGGTTAATTCGCGGGACTCCTGCGGAATGCGAATTGTCCTGCGTATGGACTCCCCGATCGACAGCCAGCATGTGCATCAGCTGGGAGGTCTTTGGCATCAACTCGCTGACATGAATCCCGGGGATCGACGTCGGGATTGTGCGGAAGGGCCCGCCGAACTGACTGCTTGGCTTCGGATCCCAACTCTCCAACTGGCTCATGCCACCGTCGATCCAGATGAACAGCACCTGTTTCTGGTCTTTTTTGAGCTGCTTAGCGAAGCTGGGCTGGACCAGTCCGCCGAGGCCACCGAGTCCCAGCGTACCGGCTGCACCGTAGCCCAGCAGGCGTCGGCGACTGAGCTGATGTTCGTGTGGTGTGCAGAGCATAATCTTGACGTTAGTGGTTAGTGGCGAATTCGGCGGATGCCAGCAGTGCCCAGAGTAGCTGCGAGACTGCCACGTCGCGAGTTTCGCTTTGTTCCAGGTGTTCGCTAACAGTCGCGGATTCGTCGGTTGTGGGAAAACGTGAGAAGACAGCAAGGTACAGTTCTTCAGCAACGGCGCTGTTGTCCGTCATTCCGGTCAGTTTCTCGGCGAGGTTGCCCTCGCGAGCTGTCGTCCACTGGACTATGGTTTCGTCATTCAGCAAGAACAATGCTGCTCTCACAGCGGGACTGAATTCCAACTCGGCTTCGCGCGGCGGATTGGCGTAGGCCGCCATGAATTTGGCACGCACGGCGGCTAAACCGGTGGCGTCGTCCTCGTCGTCGCTGACGCGCTGCAACTCGCCGGTAGCACGCAGCATCGACCAGCACAGTTGCTCGGCAGACAGCCCCTTCTGCTTGAAAGTCCGGTACTCGGCAGGCTGGAGCGGTGCAGCATCTTTCGGCAACAGACCACCGCGTTGATAAGTTTCGGTCAGGGCAATCTCACGCAGTAGCCACTGGATGTCGAACTGGTGCGAGATTAGTTGATCGGCCAGCAGGTCCAGTAACTCCGGGTGCGAGGGTGGATTGCCGCTGTGGTCCATGTCCAGCGGATAGATAATGCCGTGTCCGAGCATCAAGTACCAGAGTCGATTGGCACAGTTGCGAGCAAAAAATCGATTCTGGTCGGTGGGGAGTTGCTGGGCGAGAATTCGCAGGGGGCTGAATTTGGGAACGCCCGGAGCCTTGCTGTCCGGATCGGCTTTGGGTTCCAATTCCTCACCCTTCTCAAACGTGGCCACCTCGACTTCCTGACCACGAAAAACGCGTGGCCCGGTTTCTTGTGGGTCACCGCCAAACACCGACTGGTATTCCAGTGGAGCCTTCATGACTCGCTCACCAATGGCCGGAAAATCCGTATCGCTGCGCACAAAAGTGTTCAATGCGAAGGCATACATGCCTTGAAAATCCGCTTGTTTGTAGTCGTCGATAAACAGGTGGTCGTGGCACTGCGCGCACTTCAGATCGACGCCGAGGAACATGCGGCCGATATCCGCAGCCAGTCCCGGAAAGTCGGTAGGATTCTGGCCGTATTTTTCCAATCGCTTGGTAAGGAAAAAGTTGGATCCGTTAGTAACTTCTTCATTGGTCGATGGATCGAGGATGGACTGCACCAGCTTGTCCCAGGGTTTATTCTCGAGGAAAGACTGCTCGAGGAATTTGGACCAGTGTTCATTGGCCCCCCGGCGTTCCATCAACATCAGATGGACTCGTTCGGCCATGTTGCGACCGTACCTGGGGTCGGCCAACAGGGTGTCGACCAGCGCCGCTCGCTTGTTGCGGTCCTTGCTCTCCAGGAAGCTGCGAGCTTCTGTGGAACTGGGAATATCTCCCACCAGGTCCAGATAAACGCGCCGTAGGAATGTGGCATCATCGGCCGGCCTGGCAAAACCGTGGTCCGTGCCAGCGGCAATCAGCTGGTCGATCTGCTTGTGCAGGGGCTTTTCGGCACAAAGTGGGCTGGCCAGCATGAGGCCGATGATCGCCAGGAGTGCTCGGGTTATGGTGCGTTTGTTTTGAGACATGGCATGCCAGGGCGGTGTGTGCGTGCGGTCATTATATCATGGCGAAAGCTACCGTATCGACAGCAAACGAGCGTGGCGGCTATTGCCACCCGGGGGGTTGGGCAGCCAGAGAGTTGAGCCGACCGTATGAAGCGTGCTCTCGGGGTTTGTGCCGAGTCCTGACTTGATTAAAATCTGAGCAGCGATGGCCGCTGCCTGTTCCTCCGATAGATGGTTTGAGAGTACTTCCATGAGACACGCCGCACAGCTAACGAGTTTACTGGATTTGGATCGAGCACCCGTGGCGATTTCCTTTAGCGATGAAGCTCCGGAGGGCGTTGCAGCACTGGAGGAGTCAGCGGTATCTGGTTGCACTTACTGGAAAACGGCTGCTGATGGCGAGTCGTTCTATACGGTGGCAGCCGATCATTACGGCTGTCCTGTCGGGGCTCATACACATGGAATTGATATGCCCGAGGATGTACAGGCGGAATTGATGGGTGTCATCGGGACGATGGTGGAACTGCACTACATTGAAATGGAAGAGGTGCCGGGCATTCCGCAGTTGGAAGGCGATTTCAACTTTGCGTCCTATGCCCCGCTGGGCGATGCAACTTTTGAGGCTCAGGTCGTGCTCGTGACGGGCAACGCCCGACAAATCATGCTCCTGGTCGAAGCGGCTCACGCGGCGGGTATCGCGACAGATGGCTCGATGGTCGGTCGGCCGACCTGTGCTGCCATCCCGGCGGTGATCCAGTCCGGCCAATGCGTTACCAACCTGGCCTGTATTGGCAATCGGATCTACACCGAGCTTTCGGATGACCAGCTTTACTTTGCCGTGTCCGGTGATAAATTGCCGAGCGTGCTGGAAAAACTTGAAGTGGCCGTCAACGCTAATAACGAATTGACCGCCTACCATACCGCACGTTTGAACGCCTAGCGTCTTGGGACCTGCCGACAGCCTGGCGGACTTGCCTTTTGGGAGCGACGGGCGGTGAAGTACCATAGGGTAGTGAATTCGTCTGACTTCTTGGCGCCCGCACATGTTTCGCACCCTCATGCTTCTTGTTTTCGCATGGCAGCTTGCCAGCCCTCTTGGCGCCGCTCCCGATGACCGGTTTAGCCAGGAAGTCGAGCCGCTGCTGACCAGGTACTGTTACAGTTGTCACGACAAGAAGGGTAAGGCGAATCTCAAGCTGCCGTCGCTCAATGCCGATCTGATTGCCGGACCCGACGCCGAGACCTGGCACGACGTGTTGAATCGGCTTAATCGTGGCGAGATGCCACCCAAGGATGCCGACCAACCGACGGACAGGGAACGAGAGCAGATTGTCAGCTGGTTAACGGCCCAGCTTGAAGCCGCGGTGGCAGCGGGACGCAGTACCGGCGGCCGTACGATCCTCCGTCGGCTGACTCGTTACGAGTACAACAACACGCTCCGTGACTTGCTTGGCATCGAATTCGATTTCTCCCAGAACTTGCCCCCGGAACCCAAGTCGGCAGATGGTTTCAAGAACAACGGCCAGTCACTGGGGATCTCGCCGCTGCAGATTGAGTTCTATTACCAGGCAGCTCGGACCGCGATGGGCAAGGCAATTGTGGCAGGCCCGCAGCCGGATCCCATCGTTCATCGATTCGATAAGAGTGATGGTGCCAGTCGAAACAAGAAACAGGCGATCGGAAACAGGCTTGATGACAAGACGCTGTTCTTTGCTCGCATGTTGGAATTCCCTCGAGAGGGTCCATTTGTCGCCACCGTAACGGTGTCGGCAGAGGCCGTCGCGGGACAGCCAACACCACGCTTGGAAGTCAAGCTTGGCGTCCGCGCCGACGTGTTTTCACCTTCGAAACTTCTGGGCGAGGTTGACATTACCGGTACAGCAGGCGAGCCCCAGGTGATTGAATTGCGAGGACGAATGGAGTCATTCCCGCAGCCAGGTGCCAACCCGAAATTTCCGGGGATCGTCTTGCAATTGCGGAATACGAATTCGTTTCCAGTGGCTGTCGCAAGAGGCGAAGGAAATGCCCAACCGCAGTCGCTGATTGTGATTCACTCGGTAGAATTTTCCGGTCCTGTTTATGCCAGTTGGCCGCCGCTTCACCACCAGTCGATTCTTCCTGCGGCCGGACAGCTGAACTCGGCGGACCAGAAACTGGACTATGTGACGAGCGTTATCCAGCAGTTCATGCGGCGTGCCTATCGTCGGCCTGTCCGTGACGACGAAGTTGCCGGAATGGTCGAGTTGTATGAGATCCTGGACCAACGCCATGATTCGATCGAAGAGACGATGCGGGAAGTCCTGGCAAGTGTGCTCATATCACCTGAGTTTCTGTATCTTGTGGAGCCACAAGATCCTACAAGTGGTAAGGGTCGTGATTCGCTGAGCGGCCCGGAACTGGCGTCTCGACTTTCCTACTTTCTCTGGAGTTCGATGCCCGATGACGAATTGCTGAAGGTGGCTGACGGGGGCAGACTGGCGAAGGCCCGCGTTATTGAACAGCAAGTGCACCGGATGTTGGCCAGCCCGCGCGCCTGGGGGCTGGTGGAACACTTCACCAACCAGTGGCTGGACCTGGACGGCCTGGACAGGATTGCGGTCAACCCCGAGTTCTATCCTGGTTTTGACGACCGACTCAAACAGGATATGCGGCAAGAAACCCAGTACTTCTTTGCTGAGCTGCTAAACCACGATTTGAGCGCCTTGAACCTGCTTGATTCGGACTTCACCATGCTCAACGCAACTCTTGCTCGACACTACGGCCTGACGGGACCGACCTCCAGTCAATTTCAGAGAGTGCAGCTGGATTCGGAAACTCCGCGAGGCGGGCTGCTGGGGCAGGCGAGTTTCCTGCTGACCAATTCCAATGGCGAGGATTCCCATCCGATCAAACGAGCAGTATGGATACGCGATCGCCTGCTTGGTGATCCCCCGGCACCGCCGCCACCGGACGTACCGGAATTGAAGCAAGGCGATACAGAGCTGGCCCGGCTGTCGATTACTGAGCAACTGCGAGTCCACCGAGAACGGTCAGCATGTGACAGCTGCCACCGGGGAATTGATCCCTGGGGTATTCCACTCGAACATTTTGATGCGATTGGCCTCTGGCGAGACGAGGTGCTGCGCAAGGCCGGCAAAAAACCTGTTCATGCGCCGGTGGTAAGTGCCGCTCAAATGCCCGACGGCACATCGATCGAGGGACTGGTTCAGCTGAAGGCGTACCTTGTGACGCAGCGCAGCGACCAGTTCAGCATGGCACTGACCCGCAAGTTAATGTCTTATGCTCTCGGCCGATCACTCGAGCTGACCGATAACAAGGAAGTGGATCGTATCAACAGTCGGTTTACCGGCAGTGACCACAACTTGAAAGAACTGATCCTCGCTATTGTCCAGAGTGAAGCCTTTACGACAAAATAGAGTCCAGCTGGTGGGGACAGGATCTCACCCGCTCTTGGAATTATGAGAGGCCAGGCTGATGGCACAAAAATCATGGCAACTGACTCGGCGAACGTTTCTACGTGGCAGCGGCGTGGCCCTGTCCTTGCCGTTACTCAACGGGATGGCGGACGCAGCTGATGCGCAGCAGCTTCCGCGGCGTTTCTGCAGTGCCTATTTTCCGTTTGGCGTGAGCTTGCCACCGGCGAAACATGAAGATGCCGAGTGGAACTGGTTTCCGGAAGGCGCAGGTCGCGACTACCGTTTTCGAAACGTGCTCAAGCCGCTCGAATCACTCAAGAATCAATTGACCGTGATGGGTGGTATTTCGCACCTTAATGGTCACAAGATGGGCGGCCATGACACAGGAGATATCTTCCTGACTGGCGCCCGTTTTGATGGTAGCCATTTCGGCAATTCGATTTCGCTTGATCAATACGCTGCCCTGCAGTTTGGTGACCAGACTCGCTTTCCGTCACTCGTGATGTCCAGTGATGGCGGGGTTGGCGAACCGACACGAAGTACCACGATATCATTCTCTCGTGAGGGACGACCGGTCCCTGCACTGTCGAGTCCTCGCCAGATCTTTGACAGGCTGTTTGGAGCCGGAGACGACGATACCGCAGCAGAGAGAATCCGCTTGGTCAACTCCGGCAGCGTGCTTGACCTGGTGCTGGAGCATTCCCGCAGCTTGAAAAACAGGCTGGGCCGGCACGATCAGCAGAAGATGGCGGAGTACCTCGCATCCGTACGAGAAATTGAGCAGAGGGTGGAAAGGTCCCAGCGGTGGCTGGATATACCCAAACCCGAAGTTGCCGAAGACGCCGTTAACGTCGAGGTGTCACAGGACGCGCCGCGGGAGTACATCCAGTCGATGTATGACCTGATGTACCTCGCCTTCCAAACCGACTCGACTCGTGTGGCTACCTACATGATCGGTCAGGTGGCTGGCGCTACGACCATCGCAAACGCATTTCCAGCCTGTATTGGGTTACAAGGAAACTGGCATGGGCTGGCTCATGGTGCCGGCAAGAAGGGTGGATACGAACGACTGGGGCGATTCGACCAGTTCCTGACAGAGCAATTCGCCTACTTCCTCAACAAGCTCGCCACGACCAGCGAAGCTGACGGAAGTTTGCTGGATCGCACGATTGTCTTCTATGGCAGCAGTAATAGCCGCACGCACAACAATCGGAATTATCCACTGCTGTTGGCCGGCGGAGGGGACTTGGGGCTGAAGCATGGCCAGTACTTGCGGTACAAGGATGACCTCCCGCTCTCCAACCTGTTTGTCACTATCCTCGACCGACTGGGTGTGCCGGTAGGACAATTTGCAGACAGCACTGGTGAGCTGTCAGATGTGACGTAGTCCAGAAGCTAAGCGGCAGGCTAGCCGAACAGCTCTTTGAGTGGCCGGCCATCGGCCAGGCGGTGAGGTCGGCCGCTGCGATCATGAATTTCGGCGCGATGATTGATCCCAAATCGCCAGTAAATGGTGGCTGCCAGGTCGGCCGGGGTGACGGCATCCAGTACTGGATACGCTCCATGGCGGTCACTCTCACCGAACAACTGGCCGCCTTGAATGCCACCGCCGGCCAGTGTGATGCTGTAACAGTCCGGCCAGTGGTCGCGACCGGCGTTTCCATTGATTTTCGGCGTGCGGCCAAATTCACCAAGAGCGACGACCAGTGTTGACTCCAGTAAGCCGCGTTCCTGAAGGTCTTCGATCAAGGCACCGTAGGCCTTGTCTGCCGGTGGTAACAGGCGATTCTTGTGCTCGGCAAAATTGTCGGCATGCGAATCCCAGTTTTGGCCCTGCTGGCGGAAATCGTAGACGTTGACGAACGGTACGCCCGCTTCCACCAGACGTCGGGCCAGTAGCACGTTCTGGCCGCGCAAGCGATGACCAGCCACCTGGCGAACTCCCTCAGCTACCTTGTCCGAGTACATGCCGTATGTTTCACGTGTCGCGACCGACTCATCGTCGATCCGCAACGCCTTGGCCACCTCCTCCGACTGCATCAGCTCGATCGCCTTGCCATACAGCGCTTTAAGCTGTTGCGATTTGGGTAAGCGGTCGAGGGCCGGGTTGCTGGCCAACTTTTCGGCCAGCGCACGCCGCTGGCGAAGTCTCTCGATCGATATATCGGCGGGCCGTGTGAACATCGCCGCCTGGTAATCGATCTCTGCTGCATCCCCGTTGATTTGAAATGGGTCGTAGCTCGCACCCAGGAAACCACCCCCCTGGCAGGGCGTATCGACGACGTTATGAAAGACCCATGGCAGAGCGGCGTGCGGCACGTCAATCTGCTGCTCGCGCCGCATGTAGCTAATAGTGGCTCCGTGGCATGGATAGAACTGGGGTATCGGAGCGAACTCTTCCCTGTCGCCGACGGGCGACTGACGTCCTGTCAGGGATTCCGTAGAAGCGGAATCATGCAGTCGGTTTGTATGGTGCATACTGCGGATAACCGCCACGTGATGCATCAGCTTGGACGTATGTGGCAAGTGCTCGCTGATCCGGATGCCGGGAACCGATGTTGCGATCGACTTGAATTCGCCGCGAATTTCAGCCGGGGCGTCCGGCTTCATATCAAACGTGTCGAGGTGGCTGGGGCCACCATAGTAGAAGATCACGATGCAGGAGCGGATGCTGGGTGGCGCCACGGTCGGCGGTGGATCTGCGGCAGCCAGCTGGCGAGCCCACATCAGGCCTCCCAGGTTGAGCCCCAGTAGCCCGCAACTGCCTTGCTGAAGCAGCCGTCGGCGGTCGATGCTGGTGGAGCGGACGGGCATGGGGGGAAATGCCTGGCAGGTCGTTAAGGGGTGAAATGAAACATCAGCTGCACAATGGGTTATCATGTCGGCTTAGCAGAGTTGCCGAGTGTGGTAGCGAGCTGAACCGTTGACCTCGTGTTCCTCAAGACAAAGACCGCAACGTTATGAACCGCATTATAACACAGACAATTCTCTGGCTCGCCTCCATTTCCCTGCTGGCCGACCGCGTGACGGCAGAAGGACCCCTGGAGGGACCCGTCAGGCCGTTCCTGGCGGCAGCGGAACTTGAGATCAGCACGATCTTCAAGGGCGAGCGGTTTCCCAATATCGTCGTCACGACGAAGGGTACGCTGGTTGCCACCTGGGGAACGAGTTCGGTACGGGCCAGGCGCAGCGAGGATGGCGGTAAAACCTGGGGTGAGCCAATCACGATCCTCAAACCGGGCTTTCAGAGTGGCGGCCTGACAGTGGATGAGACCAGTGGCGA